>NZ_JBJERV010000058.1:0-8321 GCF_051882455.1 Huintestinicola sp.
GGTCTGCCCATTCGGCGGTGCGCCTTGCCGCATCGGTAAGCCTGCCTATCTCCTTTCTGAGCCGCCTGTTTTCCTCAAGCTCTCTGCTGTCGGCAAGCTCCTTTTCACGCTGCCACACGCTGTAATTGCCCTTTGTAACGGAAATGCTGTTCCGGTTTATGCTCATAATGTGGTCGGTGCAGCGGTCAAGGAGCGCTCTGTCGTGGGAAACAAGGATAAAGCCGCTTTTCGAGGACAGATAATCTCCCACCGCCTCTCGTGTTTCGGAGTCAAGGTTATCGGTAGGCTCGTCAATGAGCAGGAAACAGTTTTCCGCCAGGAACATTGCCGCAAGCAGCAGCTTTGTCCGTTCGCCCCCCGAAAGGGTATAAAAGGGTCTTTCGGTAATGCTCGGGTCAAGCCCCAGCATGGAAAGCTCACAGTCTATCTCCCATTCCTCCCTGCCCCGACAGATACCTCTGATAATATCAGATGCAGGCAGGCTCTCGTCCTCGGGGCGAAAGGGAAAGCGGTAAAAATCCACCGATGCGGTAATTTTTCCTTGATACTCCAGCTCGCCCGTCAGCAGCCGCAGAAAGGTGGTCTTTCCCCTGCCGTTTCGCCCTGTGAGACCCAGTCTCCAGGACGTATCCAGCTGTAGATCCACATTCTCAAAAATATTTTCCTCGGCTCCGTCATAACCGAAGCTGAGACCGTTTACAGAAATAACTGACATAAAAACGTCCCCCTTTCATCGCCGTACAAACGCAAAAAGGCAGCTCCGGGAAAAGCCCAAAGCTGCCATGACCATTCATACACCGAAATTTCGGGAATAATTTCAGAAAAAGCATATGCGCAGAAAAGCACACTGCCATATGTCTGAAAGCTGACGGACAGACAGTTAATGAAGCTATAATTCCCGAATAAAATTGCACGGCAAACACACCGCATAAAAATGCGGCAAAAAAATGTATGCATTACAAAAATTATCGGAAATTATTTGCGCATCTTAACACTCCTTGTCCGTTTTGATGATGTCATTATAGCACACAGTTCCCACTTTGTCAAGCATTTTTCAATTTTTTTCACGGTATGAAAATTTAAATAAATACTATTGATTTTATAGGAAAAATGATGTAAAATAAAAAGGAATAAACTTTCTTTCAGTCTGTCGAAAAAGCCGAGATCTTGCATCGGACAAAAGTTCACCTGCATAATTTGGCTTAAATACGTAAGTTACCGAGCCACAAAAGAGGGAAATTATTGCTATTTCACCAACGAGATGGCTTCAGCGACACGCTGAAAGGAATAAACTTTCTTTGTATATTTTACCGAAAGGGGTCAGAATAAAATGGGAGCACTCACCACAGCAGCAATATTCACCGACCATATGGTCATTCAGATGGGTAAGCCTATCGTAATTTGGGGTCACGATTACAGCGGCAGGAAGATAACCGCCTCATTCTGCGGCTACACCGCCGACACCCTCTGCATTGACAACCGCTGGCAGATAACCTTCCCCCCCGTAAACACCTACGGCGGTCCTTACGAGCTTACCCTCACCGACGGCAGCGAAAGCCTTACCATCAGCGACATTATGATAGGCGAGGTGTGGATCGCGGGAGGTCAGTCCAATATGGAGCTTGAGCTTCAGAACGAGTGTCACGCCGAAGCCGAGCTTGCCGCCTGCGAAAATTCGGGCGTCCGCTTTTATTACACTAAGAAAAATCCCTACATAGACGAGTTTTTCTACATTGACGAGAAAAACGGCGGCTGGGCGCTGCCCTCTGCGGAAAATTCACGCTGCTGGTCGGCTGTGGGCTACTACTTCGGCAAAAAGCTGGCGTCAGACCTGGGCGTTACCGTTGGTATCATCGGCTGCAACTGGGGCGGCACCTCCGCCTCCAACTGGATAGACAGGAAAAATCTTGTGAGAGACGAGGACACCAGGACCTATGTTGACGAGTATGACAAGGCAATGGAGGGCAAGAGCTTTGAGGATTACCTCAAGGAGCTTCGTGAATACCGCGAATGGGAGGCTGAGTGGCAGCCCAAGATAAACGAGTTTTACCAAAATAATCCCGAGGGAAGCTGGGACGAGGCACAGGAATACGCAGGCAGCCCTTCAAGATGGCCCGAGCCTTTAGGTCCCAAGTCTCCTTTCAGAGCGGGCGGACTTTACGAGACCATGCTAAAGCGTATCGCTCCCTACAGCGCAAAGGGATTTATTTACTATCAGGGCGAGTCCGATGACCACAAGCCTCAGATGTATGAAAAGCTCCTTAAAATGCTTATCTCCCAGTGGCGCACCGACTGGAACGACCCCGAAATGCCCTTCATCATGGTCCAGCTGCCCATGTTCATAAACCGGGGCGAGGAGGACAGAAAGAACTGGTGCCTTATCAGAGAGGCTCAGATGAACACCCACCTCACCACCGCAAATACGGGCATTGCCGTTACCCTTGACTGCGGCGAGTACGGAAATATCCACCCCGTAAACAAGATACCCGTAGGCGAACGTCTCGAAAAGCAGGCAATGTGCCACGTTTACGGCAAGCTTTCCCCTGCCGAGGCTTACGGTCCCGTTTATTACCGCTCCTATCCCGAGGAGGACTGCTTCATTCTGGAATTTAAGTATGCTTCCGACGGCTTTGACCTCAGAAATGAGGACACCCCCAGCGGCTTTGAGGTTGCGGGAGATGACAAGGAATACCACAATGCTGCGGCGCAGATACTCAGCGGCGGAAAAATTCGCCTTACAAGCCCCGAAGTTAAGGAGCCTAAATTTGCTCGCTTCAAGTGGACAAATTATGCGGAAGTGACCCTGTTCGGCAAGAACGGAATACCCGTTGCGCCTTTCAGAACAAGTCCCGAGGCATAATGTAAAAAGAAAGGAACCCTATGAAAATATCACAGCTTTTCGGAAACGGCAAATGCGTATTTTCCTGCGAGGTCTTTCCCCCGAAGAAAAATATGCCTGCCGACACCATCTACACCACCCTTGACAGCTTAAAAGCTCTCGACCCTGCCTTTATCAGCGTTACCTACGGCGCAGGCGGCACCGACGGCGACAATATCACAGGGGAGATAGCTTCATACATCAAAAATGAGCTGGGTGTCGAGTCCTGCGCTCATCTTACCTGCGTAAGCAACACCCGTGAGGACATTGATATCCTCCTTGACGACCTGAAAAAACGCGGCATTGAAAATATCCTTGCTCTTCGCGGCGACATAAATCCCGAGCGCCCGCCCAAGCACGATTTTAACTACGCCTGCGAGCTTATTTCCTACATCAGGGAAAAGGGAGATTTCCACATCTCCGCCGCCTGCTATCCCGAGTGCCACATTGAGGCGCCCGACATGATAACCGATATCCGCCACTTAAAGGAAAAGGTGGACGCAGGAGCGGAGCATCTTATGTCACAGCTCTTTTTCGATAACAATATCTTTTTTGAATTTCTGGAAAAGGCGCGCATTGCAGGGGTGAACGTTCCCATTGAAGCGGGAATTATGCCCGTTGTGAATAAAAAGCAGATAGAGCGCATGGTGTCAATGTGCGGGGCAAGCCTTCCTGCAAAATTCAGCCGAATGATGGCGAAATACGAAAATTCTCCCGAGGCTCTCAGGGACGCAGGCATTGCATATGCCGTTGACCAGATAACCGACCTCATAGCGGGCGGTGTGGACGGGATACATCTGTACACCATGAACAACCCCTATGTTGCGGAGAAAATTTACTCTGCCGTAAAAGGATTGCTGAAATGATAAAGCTTACTTCCATCGACCGAAGCGAAGCACTCAGATACCTTGCCTGTCACGATGAAAAGAGCATCGGGGAGACCGCTTCCGTCTACCTTGACGAATGTGAAAGCAGGCTTCTTGAGGTCGTTACGCCAAAATATCTCTATAAATATATTCCCCTGAGCTTTGAAAACGGCAGACCCGCTGCAGAAGGCTGCACCCTGCCCCTTGAGGGAAAGGAAATTGCGGAGCATCTTGAAGGCTGTTCGGGAATTATCCTGATGTGCGGCACTGTGGGAAGCGGAGCGGACAGGCTTATAAGAGTCCTGCAGATCGAAGATATGGCAAAGGCGGTCATTGCAGACGCATTTGCGGGAGCCGCGGTCGAGCAGGTTATGAACGAGGCTGAAAGCATTATCAGAGGTGAATTTCCCGGGAAATATTTTACATGGCGGTACTCCCCCGGCTACGGCGATTTTCCCATTGAGATACAAAAGCAGCTTCTTGACGTGCTTGACGCTCCGAGAAAGATCGGGCTCTGCACCTCCGACAGCAGAATGCTTGCCCCCGTAAAATCCGTTACCGCAGTTATGGGCGTGTCGGACGCTCCCCTGCCGCAAAGGAAAAGAGGCTGCGTTACCTGCAATATGAGGGAGCGCTGCCAATTCAGAAAGAGAGGACTCCACTGTGGATCTTAAAAAATTACTGTCAGAACGTGAATTTGTATTCTTAGACGGCGCAATGGGAACAATGCTCCAGAAAAGCGGACTGAAAACCGGAGAGACACCCGAACTGCTGAACATTACCCACCCCGAAATAATCGAAAATATCCATTCGATGTACATCGAAGCAGGCTCGGACATCGTCTATGCAAACACCTTCGGCGCAAACCGCTACAAGCTTGAGGGCAGCGGTCACACCGTAAAGGAGCTTATCGGAGCAGGAATTGCCTGCGCTAAAAATGCCTGCAAAAAGAGCGGACGGGAAGCTTATGCCGCTCTTGATATAGGTCCTATCGGACAGCTTCTCGAGCCTACGGGCAGCCTTTCCTTTGAGGAAGCATATGACATTTTCAAGGAAGAGGTACTTGCCGCCGAGGAGGCAGACCTTATTGTCATCGAGACAATGACCGACCTTCTTGAGGTCAAAGCTGCTCTCCTTGCCGCAAAGGAAAATTCGGACAAGCCCGTCATCTGCACAATGACCTTTGAGCAGAACGGAAGGACATTCACAGGCTGCTCCTGCTCGGCAATGGCTCTCACCTTGGAAGGACTTGGAGCTGACGCTATAGGCGTTAACTGCTCTCTGGGTCCCACGGAGCTTATGCCTGTGGTGGAGGAAATTTGCAGATGGACGACTCTCCCTGTGGCTGTTAAGCCCAATGCAGGACTGCCCGACCCCAACACAAATCTTTACAATGTCACCCCCGAGGAATTTGCCATAGCTGCCGCAGAGTTTTCCGATATGGGCGTTAAGATACTCGGCGGCTGCTGCGGAACAAGCCCCGAATATATAAAGGCGCTGACCGAAAAGCTGAGCGGTAAGCACGCTGTAGAGCGGGCTGTTGATATCCCTGCCGCAGTATGCTCCTACGCAAATACCTGCGTTATAGACCAGCCCCGAATTATCGGCGAGCGCATCAATCCTACGGGCAAAAAGCGCTTCAAGGAGGCACTCAAGAGCGGTGATATAGGCTACATTCTCGGACAGGCTATCGAGCAGGCGGGAGCAGGCGCAGACATTCTCGATGTGAATGTGGGACTTCCCGATATTGACGAAAAGGCAATGATGGTCCGCACCGTCAAGGCGCTCCAGGGCGTTACAGACCTGCCTTTGCAGATTGACTCCACCATTCCCGAGGTCATTGAAGCGGCGCTGAGAGTTTATAACGGCAAGGCAATAGTAAACTCGGTAAACGGCGAGGAAAGATCCCTTGAAACAATTCTCCCCATTGTTAAGAAATACGGCGCAGCGGTGGTGGGACTTGCCCTTGACGAGAACGGCATACCCAAGACCGCCGACAAGCGCTTTGCCATTGCCGAAAAGATAATGCACAGGGCAATGGAGATGGGCATTCCAAAGCAGGATATTTTTATCGACTGCCTTACTCTCACCGCCTCCGCCGAGCAGGAGGGCGTTATGGAAACGGTCAATGCCCTGTACCGTGTAAAGCAGGAGCTGGGACTGAAAACCGTTCTCGGCGTGTCGAACATCTCCTTCGGACTGCCCAACCGCGAGCTTATCAACAGCAATTTCTTACAGATATGCCTTTCTCACGGACTTGACCTGCCCATAATCAATCCAAATATTCCCGCAATGACAGGCGCTGTAAGGGCGTACAAGCTGCTTACAAATATTGACAAAAACGCTGCTGAATTTATTGCCGCATATAATAATGCCACTCCCCCGCCTGCTCCAAAGGGTTCGGGAGAGCTGAACGTCAGCCCCGAGGGACTTCTTTTCGCTGTGCAGAATGGTCTCAAGCAGGACGGGGCAGCCATTACCGAAAAGCTTCTCGAGACCACCGACCCCATGGTCATAGTTGACGATATGCTTATCCCCGCTCTTGACAGGACGGGCGCGGATTTTGAGAGCGGCAAGATATTCCTGCCCCAGCTTATCCTCTCCGCAGGAGTGGCGCAGGCGGCTTTCGAGGTCATCAAGTCAAAGATAAGCAAGGAAGGCAGCTCGGTTTCCAAGGGCAAGGTCGTGCTTGCCACAGTCAAGGGCGATATCCACGATATCGGCAAGAATATCGTTAAGGTGCTGCTTGAAAATTACGGCTATGAGGTCATTGACCTGGGCAGAGATGTGGAATATCAGGCTGTTGCGGACGCGGCAATGCCCGACGATGTTAAGCTTGTGGGTCTTTCCGCACTTATGACCACCACCCTCAAGTCAATGGAGGAGACCATTGCACTGCTCCGAAAGGTAAAGCCCGACATCAAGATAGTTGTGGGCGGCGCTGTTCTCACTCCCGAATACGCCGAAAAGATAGGGGCAGATTTCTATGCCAAGGACGCAAAGGCTACCGTTGACGCTGCAAGGCAGATTTATGGCGGGTGACGACCCGCAGCGAGACGTTCTATAGTTTGTTCGGGCAGCAGACTGACGGCTCGGTAACGTAAGAAATATGTAATTGTTTTACTAACCGGGATTTGGAGGAGAATATAAAAATGACTACGGAACAGTTTTTTTCAAGCCTAATGACGATCTGCGATTGGGACAAATCAGGCAATGATGATGAAGTTCTTAAGCCTTTGATCGAATATTTGTCACAGCTATCCGATGAGGAGATCTTTTCCTTCGATGATATTATGTCCGAATTATTGTATGCTCTTGACACAAGGAAAAATTTTAAAACAGCCTGTAAATACTATGATCATTCAGATGACACCTTTTTATATTCAAGATGTGCAGCATTAGTAAATGGTGCTGATTATTATAAAAAAGTTCAACAGGGAAAAATAAAAAAAGTCTGGACAATGGAATTTGAGGCAATCCTATCTGTTCCAAGCAGTGCCTGGGCAAAAAAGCATAACAGCGATATAAAAAACTACCCTCATTTGTCTGCTTTTTGTTTTGAAACAGGCAGCAATGCCGATATGTGGAAAAAATCCCCATTTTTTTGGGTCAAAGTATGAACTGCTTTTCAAAAATAGACCTGTAATAATAACCAAAATAAAAAATCGGAAAACGGTGAGACTGAGCTGTTTTCCGATTTTTTAAGTTTTCGTCATCATTCCTCTTTTTTCATTTTTCCGCTCTGTTATACTGACTGAGGCTTGAATAAATCAAACCATATCTGTCAAAAATATAGCAGAGAGGAACTGATATGATGAAGAAAATTATTTCTGTAGTTTTATCGGCGGTGATATTTGAAGCTGCCGCCTGCGCAGCCGCAGGCGCATATGAGGAGTCACTGCCCATTCCCAATGTGAACACGGAGTTCAAGACATATATGGATTACCGCGCCATCACAAATACCAAATCTGTGCAGTACGCTCTGCAGCAGGAAGCATACACCGACAGCCAGGGTATACGCCGCATTGACGGTGATGTGTGCGTTGCGCTGGGAACTGCCTATGCCGACAGCTGCGGAGAACGCTTCGAGATAACCCTTGACTCGGGAAATACATTCACCGCCATTGTGGGCGATATCAAAGCCGACTGCCACACCGACCCCTCAAACCGCTATGTGGAGCTCTGGGAGGGTCACGGCGATATGGTGGAATTTATCGTTGAAACGGAAAAGCTGGACAAGACCGTCCGCATTATGGGCAGCGTTGGCGAATATGACAAGTACAGCGGCTCTGTTACCTCCATCGTACCTCTTGATGAGGATGAATAAAAAAAGCACGCAGGCAAGCGGTTTTGTCCGTTTGTCTGCGTGTTTTCATATGTTTAACTAAAGCTTATCGCCTCGACCGTAACGACCACATCACCCGAGGCGCATATCTTTTCTACGATATCCATACCCTCTGTGACCTGACCGAAAACAGCGTAAACACGGGCATAATTGGGAACGCCGCCAATGTCCGCAAAGGTCCTGCTGACCTCTTTCAGCTCGCTTTCATCGCTTCTGAGATACTCCTTTTCAT
>NZ_JBJERV010000059.1:0-2013 GCF_051882455.1 Huintestinicola sp.
AGCCGTGAGCAGTTCGAGATGAGAACTCACAAGAGACTTATCGACGTTCTCAGACCTACTGCTAAGACTACCGAGGCTCTTCAGGGTCTTGAGCTTCCCGCAGGCGTTGACATCGTAATGGAAATTAAGTAATCCGATTTCCCTCGGGCAACCGAAAAGATGTCAGAAATGTGGGGTCAATGTTGACGCAAAACGTCAACCAATAACCTATAGGGAGGAAAAAATATGACAAAGGCAATCATCGGTAAGAAAATCGGTATGACACAGATTTTCGATGAGGCAGGAAAGGTTATTCCTGTTACCGTTGTTGAAGCCGGTCCCTGCGTAGTAGTTCAGAAGAAAACCGTTGAAAACGACGGCTACAGCGCAGTTCAGTGCGGCTTCGGCGACATCAGAGAGAAGCTCGTCAACAAGCCTGTAAAGGGTCACTTTGCTAAGGCTGACGTTGCTCTCAAGAGAACCCTCAAGGAGTTCAGACTCGATAATGCTGAGTCTCTCAATGTGGGCGATGTACTCAAGGCTGATACTTTTGAGGTAGGCGACATCGTTGATGTTTGCGGTACTTCCAAGGGTAAGGGCTTCCAGGGTACCATCAAGAGAAACAATAATCACAGACTGAAGGAAACTCACGGTACAGGTCCTGTTGCAAGACAGGCAGGCTCTATGGGCGCTTGTTCTTCCCCTTCGAGAATCTTCAAGGGCAAGGCTCTCCCCGGACACATGGGCTCCGAAAGAGTTACCGTTCAGAATCTTGAGATCGTTAAGATCGACGCTGAAAACAATCTTATCGCAGTAAAGGGTGCTATCCCCGGTCCTAAGAACGGTATCGTTACTATCGTTGACTGCGTTAAGAAGGCTTAATGGAAGGAGGAAGCGATAATGCCTAATATTAAGGTTATGGATATGACAGGTAATGAGGTTTCCACCATTGAGCTGTCAGATGCAATTTTCGGTATTACTCCCAATGTTCCTGCTATGCACACAATGGTTGTAAATTACCTTGCTAACCAGAGACAGGGCACTCAGTCCACTCTTACCCGCACAGAGGTAAGCGGCGGCGGAAGAAAGCCCTGGAGACAGAAGGGTACAGGTCATGCAAGACAGGGCTCCACTCGTGCTCCCCAGTGGACACACGGCGGCGTTGCTCTCGGCCCCAAGCCCAGAACCTACCGTTTCACCGTAAACAAGAAGCTCAAGAGACTGGCTATGAAGTCTGCTCTCTCTTCTAAGGTTCTCTCCGGCGATATGATCGTACTCGACAATATCACCATGAACGATTACAAGACCAAGGATATGGTCAAGATGCTCGGCGCTGTAGGCGCTCAGGGCAAGGCTCTCATCGTTATGCCCGAGGTTGACGCTAAGGTCATCAAGAGCGCTGCCAATATCCCCGGCGTTAAGACTGCTCTCGTAAACACCATCAACGTTTACGATATCCTCAACTACGACAAGTTCGTTGTTGTTAAGGACGCGGTTGCAAAAATTGAGGAGGTGTATGCATAATGACTGCACAGGACATCGTTATCAAGCCCATCATCACCGAAAAGAGCATGGGCGGTCTGCAGGAAAACAAGTACACTTTCAAGGTTGCCAAGAACGCTAACAAGATCGAGATCGCTAAGGCTGTTGAAGAGCTCTTCGGCGTTCAGGTCGCAAGCGTTAACACCATGAACGTGAGAGGAAGAGCTAAGAGAGTCGGTCTTAACAGAGGTACTACTCCCTCCTGGAAAAAGGCTATCGTTACTCTCAAGGAAGGCTCCAAGACCATCGAATTCTTCGATGGCATGATGTAATCCGAAAGCTCGGATAACCGTTTTCCCGAAACGGAATGTATGGAAGGCGGCTGAAAATGCCTTTCGCAAAACCACTTTAAGGAGTTGAAATCACAATGGCTATCAAGTCATATAAGCCTACGTCCCCTTCAAGACGTCAGATGACTGTTACCGACTACAGCGAGCTCTCCAAGGTAGCTCCCGAAAAGAGCCTCCTCGCTCCTCTCGATAAGAAGGCAGG
>NZ_JBJERV010000060.1:0-34526 GCF_051882455.1 Huintestinicola sp.
CATCTGCCTTACAAGCAGAGGGTCATAGGTTCGAGCCCTATTGTTCCCACCAAATTGAGCGGAGCTGATTTTTCAGCTCCGCACATAATTCGGCCTGGTAGTTCAGCTGGTTAGAACGCCGCCCTGTCACGGCGGAGGTCGTGGGTTCGAGTCCCATCCAGGTCGCCATTTTCTTAGCAGCAAAAGCTGTTAAATTTGCCTCTGTAGCTCAGTCGGTAGAGCAGGGGACTGAAAATCCCCGTGTCGATGGTTCGATTCCGTCCGGAGGCACCATAAATATGCGGATTTAGCTCATCCGGTAGAGCGCCACCTTGCCAAGGTGGAGGTAGCGAGTTCGAGCCTCGTAATCCGCTCCACGATTCGTCGAGACAATAGTCTCGGCGTTTTTTTTGCGGGTGACGACCCGCGGCGGCGGGGGACGCCCCGCGGCGAGACGTTCTGTAATTTATTCGGGCATCATACTGTCGGCTCGGTAACGATACAAATATACAGCCCGATATATCACGATATGCGGGTGACGACCCGCGGCGAGACGTTCTGTAGTTTGTTTGGGCGGCAGACTGTCGGCTCGGTAACGATACAAATATACAGCCCGATATATCACGATATGTCGGGCTGTTGCCATATCTATAGGCGCGGAGACAAAGCAAACCAATCCGCACAAACCGACAGCGCGACCTCGCCGCGGGTCGTCACCCGCCGAGACGTTCTGTAGTTTGTTTGGGCGGCAGACTATCGGCTCGGTAACGGTACAAATATACAGACCGATATATTCCGATATGTCGCGCCGATACAAAATCTATAGGCGCGGAGACAAAGCAAACCAATCCGCACAAACCGACAGCGCGACCTCGCCGCGGGGCGACCCCCGCTCTCGCCGCGGGGCGACCCCCGCCCCCGCCCCCGCCTGCCTCAGTCTGTGCCTGCAAAACCGAAATCCCGATACTCGCATCTGTCAATGCGGTGTTCAACGCTCATCTCACCGAAGCCGAACAGCGCATAAAAGGGCGTTATGCTTCCGCCGCCCGATATCTCGCCGTTTTCATAGCTCAGATCCGATATCCATGTGCAGTCCGCGTAGTACCATTTATTGTCAATAAATACCGCGTTCCATTCGTGGTTTGCGGGGGCAGTCTCAAGCTGTGCCCTTGTGTAGCCGTCGGAGGAGGTGCCGCCCTTCATGCTAAGGCAGTATATCCCCTGAGCGCTGCAAAGAGCGGAGTAAAGATTTGCAAACCCGCCGCAGGTGGTTCGGAAATCATTTCCTATCACCGCTTCAAGGCTTGTAACGCTCAGGTCGGCAGAAACAGCCGCCGCGTCAAAATCGTATGCAGTGTTTACCCCCACCCACATCGCGATAGCCATAGCCTTGTCAAGGTCGCTTTCGGCATTTCTGCATATCTCGTCGGACAGGGCGCGGACAGTCCCGAGTATCTCCTCAGGGTCGCCGTTTTCGCCGCAGATGTAGGGCAGGGTCTGCTCCTGTGTGAGGATAACGGGATTTTTGGTCATATATTCGTTTATATCCATAACGCTGTCAAAGGGCGTAAAAGTGCCGTAGGGGGTGGTGAAGCTGTCGCCCCGTTCAAAGCTGTCGGCGGCTTTTTCCTCACGGGTGTAGACAGTCTCCGCAGGAACGAGCTCCTCAAATCCGGTGCTTTGCCGTTTTACATATATAATTGATGCAGATATGGCTGCCGCTGTAAGAAGCAGGGCTCCGATCGCTGCCACACCGGGATATAAGGACTTTTCCATTTGTCTGACGCTTGCCTTTCATTTAATTTGACAAAATATTCTCATATAATTATACTATGCAAATGTTATTTCCGTATGAATATGATGAGTAAAAAATGAAAAAACAGGGGAAAATGTCCCTTTATTCAGTGATAATTATTACACAAATATTACAACTTGTAATCAAAATGGATATACTGTTGCAAATTGAATTAAGTTGTGCTAATATAAGGAGGGTGCAGGAATACTGCATATTCTACATATAGTGTTATATAGGCAAAATATACTTTTAGTATATAAGAGAGGAAAGTGCTTATGTCAAAAAGATCCGCCAAAATAGCGGCAACTTATTTTCTCACCATTGTAATATCCCTCCTGCTCATAGGCGGAGGCGGATATCTGTTTATAATGAACTACCTTGAAAAAGAGCCTGACAAAGGCGGTATGGACGATATCGTAATGCAGGATCCTTCCGCGGGCAATGAAGAATATGTCCCCATATTCGGGGAAGGCCGCACAGTCCTTTTTATCTATGAGGACGGAAAATCCCAGACCTCTACGAATTTCCTGCTTGCAAGGTTCGCCCCTGCGGACAACAAGGCGGTGCTTGTTCCTTTGCAGACGGACATTGCCTGCGAGCTGGACGGAACTGCCAACACCCTTTATGAATTCTACCGTCTGGGCGGCACAGCACAGGCTAAGAGAGCGGTTGAAAAGTTTACGGGACTTACCGTTGACAGATATCTGAAATTCACAAAGGACAGCTTTGCTCTGTTTGCCGATTTTATGGGCAATGTTGACTTTGACATTCCCTACAATCTCACCATTGATGACGCTGCCTCGGGCAGGACCATTGTTCTGAGAAGCGGAAATCAGCTCCTTGATACCAATACCCTGAGAAAGGTGATGTGCTATCCCGATTACAAGGGCGGAGAGGAATACCGCGCAAAGGTGGTGGGAAATCTTGCCGCCGAGCTTCTGAACTCCGGCAGCAGGGGTATTCTCAGAGACGGACTTGACACGGTCTTCACCGACATCGTCAACAGCGATATCGAAACGGACATCACCATATACGACTATGAAGATGATAAGCCTGCCATAGACTATGTGCTTGAGAACACCTCCTCACCTGCCCAGCTTGTTATCCCCTCGGGCACCTACAACGAAAACGGCTGCTATCAGCTTGACGAAGCCTTTGTGGACGCTTTGCCCCGCTGGTTTGCTATGGAATGATGATACTTTTACAGCCCCTTTCCGAAAGCGGAGAGGGGCTGTAATTTATTTATAGCGATCCACAAAAATATCCTGCCAAGTTCGGCGGTTCAAAGCTTGAATAGTGTCGTCACTCACCCTTGACAGGCGGCAAGCCTGCCTGCGGGTTCGTTCCTAACTCTTCAAGCTTTGCACTCGCCTCCTTTTGTCAGTCTATTTCTGTGTCTTGCTATAGGGAACATTTTATGTTTAAAACGCATAAAATGTTCCCTATATTTCAGAAGGTTTTCCAACAGCTGCTTTTCATAAATGTATAGATACTTCCGTCATCTCTGTCCTCATAGTAGGTCACAAGCAGCCTTTTAAATTCGGGAACGCAGCTTTCGGGGATAACGAGCAGTCCGCCGCCCTTTGAGATAAGGTAATGATTTGCAAAAATTACTGCTGCGCGCTTGTTGCCGTCATTGAATATCTGAGTTTTCATACAGTAAAGGCAAAGGTCAATGGCGGTGTCAACAGGCTCCTTCTCAGAACTGAGTATATCGGTAAGGCTCTCTTTGACCACTTGCTCAATGGGCAGGGGCGGAATGTATGAGGTGCCGCCGATAGTTACGGGTACGCCCCGTATCCTGCCGCCGTAGGTGTAAAAGCCTTCATTAACAAGCTGTGCAATATGACAGAGTATGGAATAATCGGTGGGATAGCTGATAACGTCCTTGTCCATAATAAATTCCCAGGCGTGCTTTAAATTCAGTATCTTCTGAACGTCCGAGGCGGTCATACCGTATACCTTGCCGTTGTCGATTATATCCTCCGTCTGAGGGAAGGTGGTCGCCACTCCTTCGAGGACAGCCTGGTCATAGATGTTCGCTTTCATATTCGCCCGGGCAAAGTCAATATTCAATATCACCCGTTCGGGCAGCTCTGTTTCTAAGTAGCCGAGAGAAGCAAGCTCTTTTTCTACTCTCCGTATCTGTTTTTTTAGCTCCCGTGCTTCACGTGCATTCCTGAGCAGCAGCTGATAAAGCTCGTCGGAATAAACGTCTGCATATTCCGATGTGAGCCTGCTTGCCACACGTTTGCGGATATAGATATATTTTTTTCCGCTCAGCTCTTTTATTTCGGGAGTGCCGTCATAGGGCAGGAGATTGAGCCGCGCCTGAAGATCTGCTTTCCGGGTGAGCAGATCTTCAATTACCGTATAGTTGTTTTCCATTTCAGACCTCCTTATAGGGAACTTTTTTGTGATTATTATATCATATTGTTCCCTATTTTTCAAGTGGTTATTCAATAAAATGCTGATATTATAATATTATTAGTATAATTTATGCATAATATTACAAATAGTAAAAAAATCCGCCCGAATAAACGGACGGATTTTATTATCTGTATAAAATTCAAATAATATTACAATATGTAAAATCACTCAGCCGTAAAGTAAACCACCTTGGACTGGAAATCTCCCGAGAGATTTACGTTTATGCCGCAGTTCATAAGGGCTGCGCCTGTGTGAATTTCTCCTGTTTCGTGGTTCTTGTACTTTCTTTCGGGGTCGAGACCCTTGAGCTTGATCCGTCTGCTGCGGTAGTTGGGTCTGCCCAGGACCTGTACGAAGGTGAAAACAGCCTCGCTCTTGTCCTTTGCCACGAACATCCATGCGTCCCACATATTGTCCTCGAACACGTTTCCTATGCGGTACTGATCGCCTGTGCGCACAAGGGGATTGTACTTCTTGAACATCTCTATCTGACCGGGAATTTCGTTCCTGTCCGCCTCTGGTATCCTTGTAACGTCAAGCTCATAGCCGAAGGTGCCCACCATTGCCACATTTCCTCTGGTGGAGAAGGGGGTGCTTCTGCCCACAGTGTGGTTGGGGCAGTCGGATACGTGGGCGCCCATTGCGGAGGCAGGGTAGCAGATAGATGTGCCGTGCTGAATTTTGAGTCTCTCGATGGCGTCTGTATCATCTGATGTCCATATCTGAGGAGAATAGAACAGCATACCTGCGTCAAATCTTGCGCCGCCGCCGGAGCAGTTTTCAAGGAGAATGTGGGGATAATCGGTGGTGAGCCTGTTCATCACATCATAAACGCCAAGCACATAGCGGTGCCACAGCTCCCTCTGACGGTCTGCGGGGAGGGCGTTTGAGCCCACCTCCGTAAGCTGTCTGTTCATATCCCACTTGATGTATTCGATATTTGCGCTGTCAAGAATTTTTCTCATCTGACCGTAAATGCAGTCGCGTACTTCCTTGCGGCTGTAGTCGAGGACATACTGCTCACGGCTCTGTGTCATGGGCAGTCCTTCTATCTGTATCGCCCAGTCGGGGTGAGCCTTGTACAGCTCGCTGTCGGGGGATATCATCTCAGGCTCGAACCATATGCCGAATTTCATTCCCAGCTTGTTGACCTCGTCCACAAGGTGTTTAAGCCCGCCGTTTATCTTCTTCTCGTAAACGAACCAGTCGCCCAGAGAGCTGTTGTCGCTGTCTCTGTGACCGAACCAGCCGTCGTCCATTACCAGCATTTCAATGCCAAGCTCGGAAGCCTGCTTTGCAATGCCGATAAGCTTGTCGGTGTCGAAGTTGAAATAGGTAGCCTCCCAGTTGTTAATGAGAATGGGACGGCGCTTGTCCTTGTATTCACCTCTGATAAGGTGCTGTCTGTAGAGGTCGTGGAAGGTGCGGGACATTTTGCCGATACCCTCCGAGGAATATACCATTACCAGCTCGGGAGCGGTGAACTCTGCGGAGGGCTCAAGCTTCCAGGAGAAGTCAAAAGGATTGATGCCCATTAAGAAACGGGTCTTTTTATGCTGAGTTACCTCTGCCTGCGCAAAGAAATTTCCGCTGTAAACAAGGTTGAAGCCGTATGCCTCGCCCATATCCTCGTCTGCGGTATGGGAGACAAGAGCCGCAAAGGGATTGTTCTGATGGGAGGACTCGCCCTTGACGGAATCAATGCTCTGCTTGCCGTGATGGAGCCTGCACCGCTCCATTACGCGCTCTCTCGCCCAGGAGCCGTTAAGGGTGATAAAGTCATATTGATCGGAGTCAAGATCAACGCAGGCAGAGAGAACTCGTCTTACATCAAAAGCCTCAGCGCCCTTGTTTATGAGCTTAACGCTTCTTGTGATAACATCGAGGTCTGCAAATACGGTGTAATAAAGGATAACATTAAGTCCCGTGCGCTTGTCCTCAAGGGTAACGGCAACAGTCTCCGCCTCGTTTTCCTCCGCAAAGGTGGCAGGGAGACGAACGGTCATATCCTCGAGCTTTTGCTCTAAGATCGGCTTGCCCTTTGTTATCTCATAGGAAACAAATCTCAGGTCAAGAGCGGACATACCCTTGTTATCCATAAGCATAATTGCAGGCTCTCTGTAGTCGCCTGTGCCGTGAACGGGATATTCAAAGGGGGTGGTGTCCATAAAGGTGCCCATATCTCTCTTGTTCACCTTTGGTGTAAAGGGATTTTCGTCAAGGCGGAGAAGGTAGGAAAGGTCCTCATCGTCTGCGCGCTTGCCGTAATAGATATGAGCAAGATGACCGCTTTCAAGAGCGGCGAATGCGTATGTGACACCCTTGCCCGTCAGGGTAAAAAGGGTCATTTCCTCGGTGAAGGTCTCGTTGGAGTTTGTCTGCCATTTGTAGTAGGTTATTTCCTTTTTGATCTTCTTTGCGGTGATAAGGCTCATTGGTTTAACTTCCTTTCGTTTATCAGTATTCGTAATCAATGCAGGCTCTGCCGCCCTCTTCTCTTATGCCTGCGATAAATGCGCCGAACTTTTTATGCTCGGGGTGGTTCTGATACTCGTCAAGACCCTTTATATCGTCAAAATCGCAGATAAGGGCAATGTGGTAATTGCTGTCGGGAGCGGCGTCGGAGTTGATGACCGTTTCCATTTTTCTGATGGTGGGAACGAGGGAGGGCAGCTTATCTGCCAGCTCCTTTGCGGCAAGGGCATTTTCCGCTGCGGTCTTTCCCTCGGTGGCTTTCAGCCTGAACATTACGATGTGTTTTATCATTTTATATACATTCCTTTCCGAATATAAAATATATTTTGGGACTGCTTATTTGTGTCGTTACCGAGCCGCCCGAGTAAATTTTAGAACGAGTGGCAGCAGGCTCAGCCTGCCGTTACCGAGCCGTCCGTCAGACGTCCGAGTAAATTTTAGAACGAGCGGCAGCAGGCTCAGCCTGCCGTTACCGAGCCGTCCGTCAGACGCCCGAAAAAACTATAGAACGAGTGGCAGCAGGCTCAGCCTGCTGGGATATATCCCGTTTTTTCAATTATTTCCTGACCCTGCCTGCCTGTCATAAAGCCCGCAAGGAGAGGAACGTTTTCGTTATCATTGTCCTCAAGGTATATGGCATACAGGCTTGTGGTCATGGGATATTCGCCGCTTTGTATGGTACCTGTGTCGGGATAAATTCCGTCAAGGGACAGGAATTTTATACCGCTCTTTGCACCCTCGTCAACCATTCCCGAAGCATAGTATCTGAATGAATAGCCGATAGACGAGCGCTTGTTCTGATAATCTGCCACAGCGCTTATCACGCCCACCATTGACTGCTCAAACTCCACCTTTAACGGCTCCTTTAAGGGCACGTCACCCATAAAATGCTCCATCATTGTCTGGGAGCCCGAGTTTTTCGGGCGCTGAAAAGCAAGAATGGGAATATTTTCGCCGCCCACGGCGCTCCAGCTTTTGGTCTTTCCCGAGTAGATATCCCGTATCTGCTCCGAGGTCAGACCGTCAACGGGATTTTCCCCGCTTACGAAAAATACAAAGGCTTCCCTGCCGATGGGGACCATTACAAGGGTCTTGCCCGCCTCCTCCGCCAGCTTTTTCTGAGCCGCAGAGGGCATTGCTCCGAAGAAGATGTCCACATCTCCCGAGATAAGGCTTTCGTACGCCTTAATGGTATTTGTAAAGCGGACGGGCATGGGGAGAGGGTCATCGCTTTTCTTTGCGGCAGACTGAATTTCTCCGATATTTTCATAGCAGGCATTTGCTATCGCGGAATATACGGGATAAGCCGCCTCCGCGCCGTCAAGGACGGGCATTTTATCGGGGTCTGATATGATAAGCTCCGACGGCTCGCTTAAAACCGCAAGCTTATTTTCGGGGTTTTCGACATAATAGGGTCTGAGGTCAACGCTTGACAGCCCGTTTTCATAGGGAAAGCCGTATCCTTCCCGGCTTCCTGCCCTGTCTGCCATCATGATATATCTGTCATAATCCGACGGGTCAACGTCTACAGTGGAAAGGTCGTGGAGATATTTTGAATATTCTCCTCCTGCAAAGAGTGCGGCGAGAATTATTACTGCGGGAGCGGCAAATTTTATGCCCGGGAGCGGTCGGTCTATGCTGCCCGATTTCGCCGCTCTGCGCTCGCCTATGGCAAAGCTGACAAGTCCTGCAGCATTAACGACTAAAAGATATCCGATACCAAGCTCCGAAAGGGCTGTCTGGAAGAAATTCAGCAGGGCAAAAATTGCCATAAAATTTCCATATAGCTCAAAGCTTGCAAATGGGGTATTGCTGTCTGCTTTCGGAAAGAAATTTATCACAAGTCCCGTTACAAAGGGCAGGAGGGCGGGGAGATACACTGCACAGGGCTTTTCGGGTGCTTTTATCAGATTTCCTGTGGTAAGGCATCTTCCTGAAATAAAGCATACTGAAAAAAATATCAGCAGACATAAGGGGAGTGCTGCTATGCCGATGACAGCGGAGATGTCTATGGAAAAGAGACAGCCAAGATTTGACAGTAAGATAATTACTGCGGGTACGGCAATGAAATAGGCAATAGGGGGACGTTTTTTCATATGGTGTTCCTCCTTATGTCATTCTCTCACAATATCCTCGGATTTTTCCTCGATATAATGCTCCGTGACCGTGCCGAAGCCACGCGATATTATTCCCGTGAGCCAGTACAGCACAACGCCCCAGATATTCGTCCATATCATTTCGGGGATAAAAATTTTTCTGAAAACCAGCCCCGACAGGTCAAACTCCCACAGGCGGTAGAAGAAAAGGTAATGGAGCATTGCCTGTATGACTATCACCGCCAGGTCGAGCCACAGGAAATTCAGGATATGCCGTCTCAGGACATAGTGAAACAGCAGTGATATCATCAGGCATGACCACATCAGTATAAGTGCATTGAAGCCCGTAAGAGTGCCCGAAGCGGAGTCCAGCAGCAGACCGCAGACGCAGCCGTACAGCACCGAGTCGAAGGGCGCTTCTCTTACGGCGTAGCAGACGGCGCAGGGGATAAGCAGCAAGGGCAGCGTTCCACCCGTATTCACCGAGGAGACGAAAACGTAGCAGAACGCCATAAGCAGGATAAAAAGAGTATGCCTTATAATGTAGTTGCGGCGTTCCTTTTTCTTTTTAAGCTCAATGTTCATCTGCCGTTTCCTCCGGCTGCTGTCCTGTCTTTATGGCGGTCACTTCGTCAAGGGTGTAGTCGGTTATGACAAAAACGCTTGTGAGGGTGCCGGGGTCCTCCGCAGGGATTATAACGGCGAATTTGGACAGACCGTTCTGCTCCATCTGTACCGACTCAACGGTGCCGATGAGCTGACCTGCGGGATAATTGGCGCTTCCCGAGGTAACTATCACATCGCCCTCCTTGATGTCGCTTTCCTTGCTGATGTAGCTCATACGTATCCTGCCCTTTACGGCAAGGTCATAGCCGCCCTCGGCGATGCCCTCGGCTTTTGTGCGGACGGTGTACACGCCAACGGCAGTTTTGGGGGAATAGAGCGTTCTCACCTTGCTTGTGGAGGGGGAGACCTCGAAGCATACTCCCACGATGCCCGTTTCGGTAACGACGGGGTCGCCGGGTTCGATCCCGTCCGACGCGCCTTTATCCACGGTAAATGAGCCGTAGGGGTCATTGGTGGTTCGTGCGATAACGGTGCAGGGCGGGGAGAATTTATAGTTATCGTATTCCTCTTTAAGCTCGAGCATTACTCTCAGCTCTCTGTTTTCCCGGAGCACCTTGTCATAGTCGATGACATCGTTATAGATGGCGTTCAGCTGAGCCTTGAGCTGCTGATTTTCGTTATAATATTTTTCGGCGTTTATGACCATATCGAGAGATGTGGAGACCTTGTCGGATATCTTTGAGGAAAGGCTCCTCACAGGCTCGAATATGACCTCGAAAAGGTAATTGCTCCCCGAGGAATATCCCCCCGTGGTGACGGAATATATCATTGCCCCGATAAGCACCGCTGTCAGGGCTACTATTATTTTGAATTTTACTGTATGAAAAAACTCTTTCATATGTTTACACCCTGATTTTTGGCTTATGATCTGCTTGGGTTAATGTTACTTGGTTTTGGGGTTAATGTTACTTGCTTGGGATCAACGTTACTTGGTTTGGGTCTGTTAACAATGCGCCTTTGGGCGCATTGCGTTAAGGGCAAGCCCTTAACAATCCCAGGGGAACGCCCTCTATCGCAGGGCGTTCCCCTCTTGAAAACAGTCCACAGGACTGTTTTGGGGTTCACCCCTTGCGGAGCTCTTCTAAGGATAAGGAGTTTCGCCCTCTGCGGAGGGCGACGAGGGGCTCTGCCCCCTCGACCCCCGCAAGCCTTTGGAAAAGGCTTGAGCGAAACTTTTATCCTTTGGCTTTTGGTTAGTTATGCGTTATTTTTTTAATAATATTTTGCGTCGTCGTTGAGGACTTCATGGAGCTTCTCGATATCCTCAAGCACCTTTCCTGCTCCTGCTGCCACGCAGTCAAGAGGCGACTCCGCTATATTTACGGGCATTCCCGTTTCCCTGTTGATAAGCCTGTCAAGCCCCTTGATAAGCGCTCCGCCTCCTGCAAGGGTTATGCCCTGGTCGATGATATCCGCCGCAAGCTCGGGGGGAGTTTTCTCAAGAGTGGTCTTTATTGCTTCAACCACGTGGGTAAGAGGCTCTGCCAGAGCTTCTCTTATTTCCACGCTTGTAACGGTGATATTCTCGGGGAGACCGTTAAGGAGGTTTCTGCCCTTTATCTCCATTTCCTCTTCCTTCTCCGTCTTATCGGGAGGGAATGCGGAGCCTATGGCAATTTTCACATTCTCGGCGGTGCGCTCGCCTATGAGAAGGTTGTATTTTTTCTTGATATAGTTTATGATCGCGCTGTCGAATGCGTCTCCTGCGATGCGGACGCTTCTTGAGGTAACGATGCCGCCCAGGGATATTACTGCCACCTCCGATGTGCCGCCGCCGATATCGACTATCATTGAGCCTGCGGGCTCGGAAACGGGCAGTCCTGCGCCGATAGCCGCCGCCATGGGCTCTTCGATGATATTTACTCTCTTTGCGCCTGCATTCTCTGCGGCTTCCTTAACGGCTCTGCGCTCAACGGCGGTAACTCCCGAGGGTATGCAGATTATAACGTTTGCTCTGGTGAAGAAAAAGCTTCCCTTGAGAGCCTTTTTGATAAACTCGTCCAGCATTGCGGAGGTTATCTCAAAATCTGCGATAACTCCGTCCTTGAGGGGGCGCACTGCGGTGATGGAGCCGGGAGTTCTTCCGATAACTTCCTTTGCTTCCTGTCCCACATATTTAGGCTCCTCTGTGCGCGAGTCCACCGCCACCACCGACGGCTCTCTTATGATAATTCCCTTGCCCTTCATATAAACAAGTGTGTTGGCGGTGCCCAGGTCAATTCCTATTTCCTTTGTAAACAGCATTTTTTTAACCATCCTTTCAATGAGAGTTTTGTGGTTTTCGTCAGAAAATTTCGGACGGCAGTCCGAAAAACAAAACTCGGTTTGAAAATCTTTGATTTTCAAACATTCTCCTTTTTATGTTTATAATCTCCCGACTTGTCTTTGTCTTTTGGGGATATTTTTCGCATTATATATCTTATTATAGCATATATTTTTTTTTACTACAACAGTTTTTTTCAAAATTAACCGTTTTGTTATTTGTTACAGAGCGTAAAATTTTTTGGGGGTTATTGCAAAATAATATTACTTGTGGTAATATTATGTAGGATATACAGAAATTTCCTGCAAGCGGTTTATATATACAATGAAAGGTGGTTTTTATGACCGATTTTTTAGTAAGGCTTTTTATCAGGGACAAGGACAATGTCACCGATATGAAGGTAAGGGAAAAATACGGCGTTCTGAGCAGCGGCGTGGGCATTGCCTGCAATATCCTGCTGTTTGCCGTCAAGTACATTATAGGAAGTGTGTCGGGCTCCATCTCCGTTATCTCCGACGCATTCAACAACCTTTCCGACAGCGCAAGCTGCATCGTAACTATGATAGGCTACAAAATGGCGGCAAAGCCTGCGGACAAGGACCACCCCTTCGGTCACGGCAGGGTGGAATATCTCACGTCACTCATAATTGCGGCGGTCATTTTCCTTATGGGCTTTGAGCTTTTAAGATCATCGGCGGAGAGGCTTATCAGTCCCGCGGAGGTCACCTTCGGCATTGCATCGGTGGTATCGCTTATCGCTTCAATTCTTTTAAAGCTGTGGATGTCCGCCTTTAACGGAAAGCTTGGCAGGAGGGTCAATTCCTCGGTAATGCTTGCCACCGCTCAGGACAGCAGAAACGATGTCATTGCCACCGCTGCGGCGCTTATCGGTCTTACAGCCTCCCTTTTCACCAATCTCCCCATTGACGGACTTATGGGTATCGCGGTGTCAATATTCATTATCAAGGCAGGCTTCGGCATCGTCCGTGACACGGTGGACGATCTTTTAGGCAAGCCTGCGGACAAGGAGCTTGTTCTGGAGATAAAGGACATCGTTATGGCAGACGAGCGCATTCTAGGCATACACGACCTTGTTGTGCATAACTACGGTCCCGGAAAGATGATAGCGAGCTGTCACGCCGAGGCGAGCAGCGAGGAGAAATTTGCGGATATCCACGAGCTGGTGGACGAGATAGAGCATAACATCAGCGAAAGCCTTGGGATCATGATGACCATACATATGGACCCCGTTGACGTGAACAACAAGGAGGCTATGGCGATAAGAGACGCGCTCAAGGGATTTGCAGACGGCATTTACGGCGGACTCAATATCCACGATTTCAGAATGCTTGCGGGAAGCAGTCCCACCCTGATCTTCGATGTGGTGGTGCCTTATGACTGCAAGGCAAAGGAAGAGGATATCAAGGCAGAGTTTGACCGCTTTGCCCGTGAAAATTACGGCGAGGGCGCAAGGACGGTCATCACCTTTGACCGGGACTTTGCACAGTAAAAACGAGGGCAGCTTATCCGCGAAGATAAGCTGCCCTCAGCTTTTCAGATCATTCCCAAGGCTTGGCACCGTCAAGCCAGCCTTGTTTTTCCCAATATTCCTTTTCGGAGGGGGAGGCTCCCCAGCCCGCTTTCTGCATACTGCAGCCAAGCAGGAAGAGTGCCTTTGTTCTTATGCCTGTATGGACCTTTTTATTTTTGGATAATCGTGCCCCCAGCTTTTGCATATCCTTGTTTATCTTCTGCTTTATTTTATCGGGGACGTTTTTCCAATTCATTGCCTGCACCTGCACACCGTATACGGTCACTTCGGGAATACACCAATGGCGAAGATTATCCGCAACAAGTCCTGCGGCTTTTTTCGCTCCTGAACCCGCTGCTGTGGAAATGACCACCGCACGCTTACCGAACATTTCTTTGTACGGCTTATGAGCCATCCAGTTGGTAAAGAACAGATCAAGGAACGCCTTCATCGGAGCGCTTGGCATCATACAATAATTCGGCGATGTAAATATAAGAAGGTCGGCTTTTAAGACTGCGTCATCTATCCTTTTCTTTTCCTCCCAATAGGGACACCTGTCTCTGCCCTCAATGCACCTGTAGCACCCAAGGCAAAAATGGTCCAGATCTCTCGGAAGGAAAAATTCCTCAATCTCCTTTTCGCAGGTTATATTATTTAAAAGCACATTTGCTGTATTCCATGTGCTTCCCTTGTGATTTTGTCCGTGTATCATTACAATTTTCATATTGATATATTCACCCTCCGATGAAGCACCGTCAGAATGTCATCCCGTCATAGGATATGGACGCTATTTTCCAGAGCCCATTGTCAAAAACAATGTCAAGCTTCATCTCACATTCACCGCCGTAGTTGTCAAACCTTGTGACTGCGATAAAGCTGCTGTCGGTCACATCGGAGATGGAGATAACAGGCATACCGTCCTCCGTTATCCAGGGATATCCGCAGCCCTTTGCGGTAACATAGCCGTACAGCGCCCCGTCAACATCTATGTAACAGGGCTGCTCGCCGCCTGTAATGCTTGAATATCTGCTTTGGATAAGTCCGTCGGTAAGATTTTCCGTCATATACTCCTCAAGGTCGGCGGTGTTTTCAAACTGCGCAGATACCCTTGCATACTGCCTGCCGTCCACATCGATAACATCATTCTCGTCCATAGGGATATTTCCGCCGCCTATTCGGTCAATATGATCAAGCGCACCCATAAGTCTGCTTGTCTCTGCGGCAAGCTCCTCCGTCATATCCGCGGCCGCTTCCGTATCGGCAGAAGTGTCATTCCCAACAGCCTCTGTTTCGGCTGCGGCAGCCTGAGTTTCGGCAGCCGAGGAGATCTCCGTAATTATATCTGTCATTTCCTCCTTTGTTATGACCGTTATTTCCGGCAGCTGTGTATTCCCGCTGTCCGAACAAGCCGAGAATATCATACACATTGCCAATAATGCGATTACATTTTTTCGTTTCATTTTCCTTTTCCTTTCTGTGTCTTTTTTTCTATGGATATCAGCCTGCGGCTGCTCCTGTTTTGTTCCAATCCTGCAATATTTTTCTGAGCTTGAAAAGATTTATCACAGCGCGGACAGCTTCATCTGCCATTACCGCAAGAAATACTCCTGTCATTCCAAAGCCCAGCCCATACACGAACAGGCACGCGCAGCCTACAATAAAAAATGTGCCGAATATCTGTGTAAAGAACATCCAGCGGGTATTTCCGCTGCCTCTGATGCCGCTGCCGATAATGATATTTCCCGATTTTCCGAAAAGATTGAGGCACACAAGCATAAGATAAATTCCGCAGCCTGTGATTATCTCCTCGTCCTTTGTAAAGAGCGAGAGGATATTTTCGGGGAAAATAAGACATATCAAAAGCACAAGAACTGCCACTCCCGCACATAAAATATATGCAATTTTGCACACGCCCGAAAACTGTCTTATATCGCCGCTGCCCTTTGCTTCGCCCGAAAGGGTCATTGTTCCGCTGCCGATGGCTCCGATAACGACCACTGCCAGCACCTCAACGCTGAAAACAATGGAATATATTCCCGCAGCTTTTACATCAATGGAATTAAGTATCCTTATGATAATGAGATTTCCCATATTCCATGCAAAGTCCTCAAGTCCCGCGTTTATTCCCAGTCCCACCGATGAGATGAAGGGCTTTGCGGGAGCGGTAAGTATGCTTTTTGGCGATGGCTTTGTTTTAAGCGGCTTATTTGTTATCACGATAAATGCAAACAGACAGCCGCCGTATTCCGCAATTGTGGTGGCAATTGCCGCGCCCTCGATGCCCAGCGGGGGAAAACCAAATCTGCCGAAAATAAGCACCCAGTCAAGCAGAATATTGAGCCCTGCTCTTATTATCCCGTAGAAAACAAGGGGCTTTGTGTAGTTTGAGGTCTGCATTATGACCGAGAAGGAGCTTTCTATTCCCACAATAAGAAATGTGGGGGCGAAAAACTTCATATATCCCAGACACATGGGCATAATGTCCTCCGAAACGCCCATTGCATAAAGTACATACTCTCCGCAGAACAGCCAGAATAAGAAAAGCAGTATGGGAAGAATGTTGTTCCACTTTACCATGGAAGCCGCATAGCTTTCCACATTTTTGTCATCTCCCGCTCCGACGCTCTGACTTATGAGTATGGACGCACCCATTACTATGGTAAAGCAGAAGGACATTGTTGTCCACATGGGCGCAGTAACATTTCCCAGGGCGCTCATATACAGCGTGTTCAGCTGCCCCAGAAAGATCCTGTCGATTATCATCTGTACCTGTGATATGATATTGCTGAGCATTATGGGCACTGCAATTATCATAAGCTTTTGCAAATATTTCCTTTTCATAACTGATATTTCCTCTGTATGTCTTCATTTTTCAAATAGCTAACGTTCGTTTTCTCAACCATTATATCACACCCCTTCTCTCTTGTCAAGAAAAATATTACCGGGAATTTTACCTCTTGACAAAGCGGTAATAATAAATTATAATTAAAGAAAACGTGCGTTAGCTTGCTTGGGGAGAAATGTATTATGGATAAAACACCAACTAAAGACAGGATACTTGATTCGGCGCTTGCTCTTTTTTCCGAAAAGGGCTATGACGGTGTGGGAGTTGACCTTATTGCAGAAAATGCGGGAATAAAGGGACCGTCCCTTTATAAGCATTTTAAGGGCAAGGAGGATATACTTGACTCTCTCATCGAAAAGGTCGAGAGCTATTACGAAGCCAATTTCGGCTCGGTGAACAACCCGGGAAAAACGCCGTCCTCAATGGACGAGCTGATAGCCATGTCATTAAAAAGGATAGAATTTACCCTTCACGACCCTACGATAAAGAAGGTCAGGAGAATGCTCACCATGGAGCAGTTCCGCAGTCACCGCATCGCCATTCTTACCACAAAATACAACATAGACAGCGTGCAGGAGATATATCATCGTATCTTTCGGGAGATGATGGATAAAGGCATTATGAGAAGGACCGACCCCGAGCAGCTTTCCATGTCCTTTGCGGCGCCCGTATCGCTGCTTATCCAGATGTGCGACAGGGAGCCTGAGCGGGAGGATGAAGCAATGGAGCGCATTAAAGAATATTTTCGGTATTTTGCAGATGAGTATGCGGCTTGAGATATAAGAGCCGCATTACCGACACTGTTTATTGAGCCGCATATAACGCTTCGTTATATGCGGCTCATTTATTTGAACTATCCCCTGTTTTTCAGCACCTCTGTTGAAAGCTTTGCCGTAAGCAGGGCATTTACCCCAAAGTACACAAGCATGATACCGCAGAAAATTGCTTCGAAAAAAATTACCGGATCTTTTTTCGAAGGCAAATTTGTTTGGGAGTGTTTATTACGGGGTATCCTGCAAATAATATAAAAAATACTCTATCGCAAAATATGTAATTTTGCGAAAACCTCATTGGAAATGACGGTGTTACAATACCTTGCTCATACCTGCCGACAAGATCTCCGACGGCTTATACTAATCTTTAACCAACCTATAGACAAATCCGACAGCTATAACGCAGCCACTCGTCGTCAAGCTCCCTTGCCGGGCGACAGCCCGCCTGCGGTCGCTTTCCTAGATTGGCAGCGTTCTATCTGCCGCCTTTGTCTACAGAACGATTAAAGATTAGTATTAAAATTTTATGCGATAGTTAATTTTCTTGCAAACTGTTCCACACATTCGATCTTTCTTTCCATGGAAGAATGAACATATAAATTCAGCGTGATGTTGACGGAGCTGTGACCGAGAAGCTCGGAAAGGGTTTTTATATCCGCTCCTGCGGCAATACACCTTGTTGCAAACAAATGACGGAGCGAATGGAAATTGACCGCAGGCAGCCCTGATTTTTTCAGAATACTTTTAAATCGGTACTGCATAGTCCGCGGTTCGGTCATTCGTGAACTGCCCGATAAAAAATATGAGCTGTTATCGCTTCTGTGCTTTGACAAAACGGGAATAATGAAATCGGGCAGCGGGATAATTCTTTCCGATGAGCTGCTTTTTGGTGTGCTTATCTGAAGCTGCGACCTTCTGTTCTGCCTGTCATATGTGCGCTGTACGGTTTGGCTGACGGTGATATATTTTTCTTCAAGGTCAATGTTTTCCCATGTCAATGCACACAGCTCGCCTATTCTTATTCCCGTTGAAAGCGCGAGAAGTATGCCCGCAGAGGTCGTATCATTCTGATGATAAAGACTGCGCATAAGTTTTAATGTTTCTGCATTGTTTAATATTCTGCGCGCTTTCTGACCTTCTCTTTTCGGCGCATCGACCTTTTCGCAGATATTTTTTACACCGAATATATTATGAGCATACAAGCATATTGAACGAACAACAAAAAATATATCGGAAACATAACTGTGCGAAAATTTTTCAGCCGTCAGCTTTCCGATAAATCCTTCAATATCGGCAGAGGAGATTTTATCATATCTCACACTGCCGAATACGGGCAGAATATGCTTTTTCAGCTTGATATCATATGTGCTGAGGGACGAGTCCTTAACGATATTTCTTTTGGCTTCAAGCCACTTTACGGATATTTCGCCGAAGGTGAGCCTGCATGAAAGCACATTTTCCGCAGAGCTCGCCTTTTTCTCCGCAAGCTTTCTTTTTACTTCGCTGTAGCTGTGACCGTATACGGACAGATATTTTGTATTGCCTTTTTCGTTAACGCCGCATTTGCAGCGCCCTTCCCAGCGTCCGTCCTTTCTGTGATATATGTTTTCTCCTCTTCTGGGCATGGCTTTTACCTCCGTTTTGTACCATAATTCTGACGGCTTATAATTTCACAGTCATCAATGTCATGTTATCATGCACAATATATATCGGCATAATTTAGAAGTAATCACAAGCAGCACAGCCTAAATTTTTGAAAGGTCACGCCGATATATATATTGACAAATTACTTTTTTGTATGCTATAATATAAATTGTACATATTTATATGCTGCATTAAAAGCGTATTTGTAAATATTAACCATTTCTGCTCTATCGCAAAATTACATATTTTGCGAAAACCTCGGTTGATCTCTCCTAAGGTTAAGAATAAACGGCTCACGGGCTGTTTCACCGACGCATCGGATCGTGACCGGCGGAGTTTTTAAACATACCCCATAGCAAAAACGGTGTTTTGAGGCGTAAGCTTACATGAATGCCAGGACCGCCTTGTGCGGAGCGAAGCTGCTGTGCAGCAGGCAGTTAAAACGCTGCCGATGTTAATCCTTATGATAATTTATGGAGCTGGTTGTCTGAAAGAAGAAACAATAACCAAGACCATATGGCAGTACAGCGAGAAATTAGACGGAGAAACTATGGATCTTCTGCGCGGTATCGCCTGTGACTATAACAAGGTCAAGAACTATGCTTATGACCGCTATTCGGGAATAAAAAGCATAGACAAGCTTGTTCCCGGATATGAGATACTAAACGAAATGAGAGCGGGCGGAATGCGTCAGCAGCTCGGTCTCCCCGCAGTGTATTTCGAGATGGCGCTGTTTGAAGCCATATGGGATATCAAGGCAATGTGGCAAAATCTGAAAAACAAGATAATGTCGCTTGCAAACCGGAATGAGCAGCTTACAGCTGATGATAAAAGCTACATTCGTATTGTACTGAAGATAAACAGCGTTTATTCTGCCATACTTAATGATCGGCCCTATGAAATGCCCGAAAAGGCAAAGGGGCTTTGCATCGATGTTAAGCCGCTGAACAACAGGATAAAACGCTGGACAAGAAAATATAAAGCAACACCCCGATCTGACAGCGCTGATACGTTCAGAGTTACTCCCGGCGGTTATTCTTACAGAAACGGCGGGATACGTCTGGTCAGCAGAGTTGAGAGGAAACGGGTCTTTATTCCGTTAAAGGATCCTACTCCTTATAAAAGGCAGCTTAACATTGTCATCATGGACGACTATATCAAAATTGCCGTTCCCACAGAAAAAAAGGTGATCGGCTGTCCCGATAATAAAAATGTTATCTATGTTCATATCGGATATAAGGATATGGTCACGCTCTCTAACGGAAATGTATACGGAGCGGAGCTGCAAAAACTTGTTCTCCCCGAGACCGAACGGCTTGCGGTCAAAAACAATGAGCGCGGCAAGGTCTATAAGGCATATTTAAAAAGCCTTGACTCGGGCGATGCCGAAAAGGCAGGGAGGATAGAGAACAATAATCTCGGAAAGATAAAGTATAATTCCCAGAAAGAAAAAAAGTATGCCGAGACCGTAAAGTTTATCAACACCGAGCTTAATAAAATGTTTGAAAAGGAAAAGCCCTGCAGAGTCGTCATTACAGCCCCTGTGAGATTTGGCAGGATGACAAAGCTTTCGAGGTCTGCAAAAATGATGCTCAGCCGCAGCTTTGCCGGGTATATCCGCAGACGGATAGAACAGAAATGCTGTGAAAAGGGCATAGAGCTTATAAAGATAAACTCTAAGGATACGGGAAATATCTGCTCATGCTGCGGAGCCGTAGGCATAAGAAAACAGCTGGATTTCAGATGTGAAAAATGCGGAGCACATATGCCGTCCGCCCTTAACTCAGCTAAAAATATAGAAAAGAAATATCTTAATAACACATAAACGGGAGCAGTCATTATGAGAAAGTTTGTGAAAAATAATATTCTTGAGATCTTTCAGACAATTTATGAAGCCCACAGTCAGGTAAAGAAGCTCATAGATAAAAAAGATCATGAGAGTGCACAGATAGTTCTCGGTGACTGTCAGAATGCGGCTGTTCAGATAGGAACGGCTGTTGAAAGCTCGGAGGGAGAGGGCTTTATAACCGTCGGATATCTTGAGGAATACTGTGAGGCGGTTTATGAGGTCTCGGAAAATATTTCCGGGGGATACAGCGGCAGCAAGGCACAGAAGCTGCTCGATAAGATGCTGATAAAAGCTGAAAACAGTGTTAAGAACGATATAAAGGTAAAGCTTGAAATTGTTTTTCTCCCCTACAAGGCGAGTATGTGGGATTCCATGGAAAGCGTATGGAAGGAAGCGGTCACAGACCCCGAATGCGACGCTTATGTTGTGCCCGTTCCTTACTATGACCGGGAGCCCGACGGTTCCTTCGGACAGTTCCGTTATGAAGGCGGGGAGTTTCCGTCGTATGTGCCTGTGGTACATTACGAGGCTTATAAATTCGAGCTGATGAAGCCCGATATCATCTATATCCATTCCCCCTACGATCAGTATAATAATGTGACATCTGTTGACCCCCGCTTTTATTCCTATGAATTAAAAAAATATACGGATATGCTTGTGTATATCCCATACTACGTTGTTGCGCATGAAAATGTTGCTGAGTCAATGTTCAATAATTCTGCCTGTCTCCATGCGGACCGCGTCATTCTTCAGTCAAAGCCTTTGAGAGAAAAATATATCGGATTATACAGCAGGCTCACCGATACCGACCGCTCTGAGCTTCAGCGCAGATTTGTTGCTCTCGGTTCGCCGAAATTTGACGCGATAGTGAATGCCGACAAGAATGACTATATTATCCCCGATGAGTGGAAAAGCATTATAGGCGGCAGAAAGATAGTGATGTACAACACCTCTATTACCACTGCGCTTGCCGATACCGGGCTGTTTATGGAAAAGCTTCGGAAGACCATCGAATATTTCAAAGACAGCCTTGAATATGCTCTCTGGTGGAGGCCTCATCCTCTGCTTTGCTCGACTATAGAAAGTATGCGCCCTCAGTTTCTGGACGAATACAGAAATATCGTATCTGTGTACAGGCAGGAAAAGACAGGCATATATGACGACACGCCCGAGCTTCAGAGGGCGGTCATACTTAGCGATATGTATTACGGCGATTACAAAAGCAGCGTAGGAATAATATACTGCGCCACGGGCAAGCCCATCATATCTGCGCATATTGACCGGGGTGGTGAGATATCATCATTCGACCGGGACAGGCTCGAACATTTCAGAGACAACAGCACTCTTGATGTATTGAAACGAAACGAGAATTATGATGGCACTGCGGGCATACATATCCACAATTACATTAAAGGCGAGGTAACAAAGTGACAAAGAAAGTATCCGTTATCATTCCTGTATACAATGCTGAAAAATATCTGCCCGAAACGCTCAGATGCCTGCTGGAGCAGGATTATCCCGATTATGAAGTCCTGGCGGTCAACGACTGCTCCACAGACGGGTCCGCAGGGATAATAACCGGGTTTGCGGAAAGGTTCAGAGAAAAAAATGCTGACCTTATCCTTGTTGACAGACCCGTAAACGGCGGACTGTGCGCTGCAATAAATTCGGGTATCGGGAGAGCCGAGGGCAGCTATTTGTGTTTCCCTGACGCTGATGATGAGATCGCTTCGGATTACATATCGTCTATGATGAAGACCCTTGAGAAGGAGCCTTCTAAAAAATGGGTGAGATGCGACTATACCATAGTCCTTGAAGAGGAAGGGCGGGAATATGATGTTCACCTCCCCTCAAAGAGCGTTTATAAAAACGATTATTTTGATTTTGTTTCAAAATTCATTCCCCATAATGCCTGGAATATGATAGTTGAGCGGGAATATTTTGAACGGTGCATCGGCAGTCGGATATATGATTCCCGCCTCACTCAGGAATGGTCCCTGCTTATCCCTCTCAGCTATCATTCGGATTATGCAAGGTGCCATAAGGTGCTTTACAGGTATCACATAAGAAAGAATGCCATGTCATCATGGCAGAATAAGGATATAGAGTCTGTTATCGAACATTTTGACGCGCTGGAACAGTTAAATCTTATTATGACAGACAGTCTGGAATGTGATGACGAGGAGCTTCTCGCTGTATCGAAGAGAGCGCTGAAAATTTATTATCACCTGATGAAATATAAAAAATATGCTCAGAAGTCATATGATGAGCAGGCGGACAGGGAGCTGGAGGAATTATATGCGGCTTCGTATGACCTGACGGGCGGGGAATTTGCTGCAAGGATAAATGAGCCCGATCTTTACGTCAGAGTTGTATTCGATAAGCTTCTGGGAGCGGATACGGGCAGCGCGGAGCTGCGGTATGACGAGTATAAGGAGCTTTTTAAAAGCGGCTTTGTGGTTTTATATGACAAGCCCGGAAAAAAACTGATGACCGCTCTGACTGCGGCTTACGGCGAACCTGTCAGGATAATATATCATTCCGACTACGATGCGGCTCAATGGAGCTCGGCAGTAAAAGTATGCCTTATTGAAAATTCACGGATATACAAAGACATTATCGGCAGAGACTGCGGATCTGCGGAACGATACTTTGATTACCGTGATATCCGCGAGTCCCTTCGGGGCTGGGCTGCAAGAGAGGTGGTAATGTGAGCTCTGGTTGGGAAGCCTTTGAAAAGGATGCAAAGGGAAAAAGCATTGTTTGTTATGGCGCAGGGGTCAATGCAGTTCTGATGCTGATGAAGGAGAGCTTTCGTCCTTATCTTGATAAGGTGCTGTTTTTTGTTGACAGGGATACGAGAAAGGCAGGTACCCTGTTGGTATCGGGCGGAAGAAGCTATGAGATAAGATCGGCAGATGTGCTTGATGATATCGGCTCGGATACCATCGTTCTCGTTACTATTGCAGACTATATCACTGTGGGTAAAATGCTTGACGAAAAGGGGATAACGTGGTATCCCTGGACCGTTATCTCAGCCGATATCAGCTTTTCACAGCTTGAAGAACGTGCTGTTGACGACGATAAAAAGTATTTCCTCTTAAATACTCCCGATTATATGAATCTGGGAGATCATGCCATTACTGTTGCCGAAAGCCGATACCTGAAAGAGAATTTCGGAGAATTTTCCGAGCTGGGCTCGAATGTCTGTCATATCGACGGGTTAAGAAGATTAAAAAGCTTTGTCAAGCCGTATGATGTGATATTTGTTCAGGGCGGCGGGAATATGGGCTCCTTATGGAGAATGTGTGAGGAAAATATCAGAAATATCGTGAGGACCTTCCCCGATAACAGGATAGTTATTTTCCCTCAGTCGGTCTATTACGGCGGCTCCGAAGAAGAGGCGGCATATTTTGCACGGTCACAGGAGGTATACAACGGTCATAAAGACCTTCTCATATGTTCAAGAGACCGACGGAGCTTTGACTTTGTGAACAGGTCGTATAAGTGCGGCTCTATGCTGCTGCCCGATATGGTGCTCACTTTAGAGCATAACAGGAGATCGGAGCGCAGGGGGATAGGCTTGCTGCTGAGAGATGACAAGGAAAAGCTGATACGGGGAGACTACCGCGTTAAGGCTCAGCTTGCCGCAAAGAAGCTTGGCATGGAGCTGAGGCTCATCACTCATCACCCTGCTGCCGACCCCTGCGGCAGACATAAGCTTATCGATGAGCTTCTTGACGTCTATTCCTCCTGTGAGCTTGTCATCACAGACAGGCTTCACGGTATGATATTATCTGCCGTTACAAATACTCCGTGCATTGCCTTCGATAACAGCTATCATAAGGTTTCCGATCTGTATAAGACCTGGCTTGGGGACTGCGAACACATAACCATGTCAGAACCGCTTGATGAAGCTGCATTGGCTGAGCTTATCGAGGAAAAGACAAGCCGTGAGTATCGGGGATTTGACCCCGGGATATACAGAAAAGAATTTGATAAGCTTACGGCTTATTTAAATAACTGAATTGCTTATAGGAGAGATCGCTATGTATAAAATAAAGAGATTTTTTGACTGCCAGGTGCCTGTTAATCTTTGCAATTTCGAGTGCGATTACTGTACTGTCGGTCAGTGGAAATTAGTGCAGGGAAAGGGCCCTGATAAGTATACTCCCTTCAAGTTCCCGGTGGAGCAGATGGCTGCTGCGGTGAGACCCGAACGCCTTGGCGGAATATGTGCCTTCAATCTCTGCGGCAACGGAGAGACCTTCCTTCACCCTCAGATAATGGACTTTATCGATCTGCTTTTAAAGCAGGGTCACTTTGTTTCGATAGTTTCAAACGGAACCGTTACCACTGCTATCGATCATCTGTGCAGTCTTGATGAGGAGCTCCGTTCCCACGTTTTCATAAAGTTTTCTTTCCATTATACCGAGCTGCTTAAAAAGAATATGCTGGAAAGATATTTTGATAACGTACATAAGGCGCATAATGCAGGTCTTTCGCTTACTGTTGAGCTTGTGGCTTCTGACGGAAATGTTCCTTACATCGAGGATATAAAAAAGGTTTGTATGGAAAATCTGGGCGTGCTCTGTCATCTTACCGACCCCAGAGCCAATACGACCCACGATATCAGACACCTTACCGAAATGCCTATGGAGGAGCATCTCAAGGTATGGAGCCAGTTTGATTCTGCATTGTTTGACTATCGTCAGGCTACATGGGGACAGAAGCGCGACAAGGATTTCTGCTACGGCGGCGTCTGGTCATTTAATCTGGGTCTCGGTAACGGACGGCTCAAACAGTGCTACCGAAATTCCGATACGGTGCAGTTTATTTTTGATAATGTTGATGAGCCTATCCACTTTATTCCCAGAGGTCATTTCTGCTCATTCCCTCACTGCTTTAACAGCCATGTATTTGACTGCCTCTGCGGTGTTATCCCCGAGATCAGCTCCCCTTATTATATCGAGCTGCGCAACAGGGTGCTTCCCGACGGCACCGAGTGGATAAAGCCTGCTTACAAGGATATTTACAGCCACAGAGTATGTGAGAACAACACTCCGTATACGGAAGAAGAAAAGCTTTATGCTGACGGCGTGATGCGCCTTCAGAACAATATGGAGCCCGATGAAGCGTTCAGGACGCTCATTACCGACTGCTTTAACAGGTTAGCGGAGGAAAAAGACATAAGCATTTACGGAGATAATAATGCTGCAGAGTGGATAAATGCTAACCTTGATATGAAAAAGTTTGCGGCAGGCGATAAGGAGAAGATGACGATCGTTACAAACTTCTCCGATTTTGCACAGATAAAGCCTGAGCTGGGCAGGGAGTCAGACGCGGAGATAATCAGTATCGTTGATGTGCTTTCAAGGAGCAGATAATGAAACTCCATCTTTCTGTTGATGATGTGATCTGTTCGCTGATGGATCTGTGCAGTCAGGCTCCGAATTCGGTTTTTGATATTCCGTTCTGGTGCTTATTAAGGGATCTGAACGAAAAATATGGTGCGGTCTTTACGATCTATGCTTTTGAAAATTACGCCGAGAGCTTTCATGTTAATTGTATCCCAAAGCAGTATTGGGCAGAGTTTGCTGATTGCAAATTTATTCGTTTTGGTTTTCATGGTGTATTCCGGCGCGAAAAAAACGATTTTTTTGAAAGACAATGTATCGGCTTCTATTCGTGCTTTCCTGAAGCGCTGAGAGCGGATACGATACGTCTTCACAGATATGAGGCGGATCCTTCGATGATCGGTATATTGAGAAGATATGGCGTTTCTGCCATACTGTGCAGGGAAGATGAAAGCAGGAAGATCAATGATTTTCCGCCATCATATATGTTCACTGAAAATGAGGAAAAAAGAATAGGCACAGTACCTGTCAAAATCAATGGGATAAGCTTTGTAAAAACTAGTCTGAGAATAGAACTGCATGAAAAAAATCAGTTGCTGCAGGAACTCAATGAGCTTATTTCTAAAAGTTCCGATGATGCTATAATTGCTGTTTTTACCCACGAAAAATTTGTGAGCGAATACTCGGATAGTATTGATGCGGTCTGCAGACTGGTCAATAAGCACAGTAACATTGATTTTACTTTTTGAAGGAAGGGATCGAAATAAAAGCTATACTTATGGCTGCCGGAAGAGGCTCAAGGATAAGCCGAGAGATAGAAAGCAAATGCAAATGCACTCTTGACATAGGAGGGATCTCCCTTATCGAGCATACTGTGGAGATGCTTCTCAACAGAAATATTGAGGTGCATATCATTGTAGGCTTTAACAAGGAACAGATAATAGAATGCCTGAAAGACTACCCTGTACATTTTCATTACAACGCTTTCTTTTCTGTTACAAACAGCCTTGCCTCTTTATGGTTTGCAAAAGAGGAATTGTCGGGCGACTGTATCATTCTGGGCAATGCCGATGTATTCTGGGAGGACGACCTGCTGGACGTTCTTCTTGAGGATAAGCGGGATTGCGTGATGCTCTGCGATTCAAGCAGAGTCGAACAGGGGGATTATCTTTTCAAGGTCGTCGATGAAATGATAGTTGATTACGGAAAGGGTATGAGCAGTGAGCGCGCTACTGCCGAATATGTGGGGATAGCTATAATCCGCGGCAATATGATAGCCGAATGCAAAAAAAGACTGGAGCTGCTTATCGACAAGCAGAAATGTCATGACTGGTGGGAACAGATCTTTTACAGTATGACCGACGAAAGACCGATATGGGCGCACGATATTAACGGGAAATTCTGGGCTGAGATAGATTATATCGAAGACTACGAAAGGATCCTGAAGTATGTGGAGGAAAATTATGAAGCCAAAAATATCTGTTGTGGTCCCGTGCTATAATTGTGAGGCATTTGTTGGAAGATGTCTTGAGAGCATTTTAAACCAGTCATATACCGAGCTTGAGATAATCGCTGTCAACGATGGCAGCACGGATAATACCGGTGAGGTTATCCGCAGGTATCTGAGCGACGGGAGAGTAAAGTATATCGAGCAGCCCAACGGCGGCGAGGCTGCCGCAAGAAACACGGGCATTGAAGCTGCTGACGGTGAGTTTATCGGCTTTGTTGATTCCGATGACTATATTGACCCGCAGATGTATTCCAAGCTGTATGAGGCTTTGTGTGAAACAGGCTCTGATATGGCGGCGGCTAACTATAATCAGGTCTATGATGACGGTACGGTCAAGGCCGCATACTCAACTATGTCAGGCAGGGTGTTTGATATTCGGGAGGATGTTCTTTCGTACTGGGTAAGGGTCTGTGCAGCTGCACATCCGAATAATTATGTATGGTCCCGCCTGTACAGGACCGACGTTATCGGAAGGTCGGGGATAAGATTTGAAAAGTATGTGCACAGCGCAGATACATTGTTCAATTTTAAGCTGCTGCCGTTTATAGGTAAATGTGTTCTTGTAAATGAGGGGCTGTACAATTATGTTCAGCGGGCAGGCTCGGGAATACATACAGTGGCTGTAAAAAAGAACATTGCCGAGCTGTATGCCGACACCTTCCAGGAGCTGGCGGATTATTACAATGATAATCACTTTGACAGGTTCAAGTGCGTTCTTCCCATTCATGCCTATACAAGAATGAAGAATGTATTTTTCTATTCGCGGCTTGCCGGTATTCCCGATGACGAGACGATCTCAAACCTTGCTCAAAGCTGGAAGGACAGAGATATATTCAAGTATTTTCTGGGTGAAAAAATATGAAATACGCGGTGGTAACAGGGTCAACAAGCGGGATAGGCTATGCTGTGGCAAAGGCGCTTATTTCCGAGGGGTATTTTGTGTTCCTCAACGGAAGGAAGGAGCTTTCCGCCGAGCTTCCGGGGGAGAGCTATATGTTTGTCAAGGCTGATGTATCTGTTCCCCAAGGTGTGGATACGCTTGCCGAAGCCGTTCTGAGCAGGACGGACTGCATTGAGTCGCTGGTACTTAATGCGGGGGCTACCTGCAGGAAGAGTATGGCTGACATTTCATATGACGATTGGCAGAAGGTCATGGACACAAATGTCAATATGCCCTTTCTCCTTGTGCAGAGGCTTATGCCGAACATTTGCAGGGGCGGGAATGTATTGTTTATCGGCTCCGCAATGGGTGTAAAGCCCCATTCTTCTTCGCTGCCCTATGGAGTATCAAAGGCGGCTGTTATCTCGCTTGCGCAAAATCTGGTCAAGGAGATGCCCGGGATACGCGTTAACTGCATCTGCCCGGGCTTTGTTGATACTGACTGGCAGCTGCAGAAGCCCGAATGGCTCAAGGAGAAAATATCATCCAAGATCGCTCTGAAGCGGTTTGCAGGTCCCGATGAAATTGCCGATATGTGCATTAAGATAATGTCGAACACATATATGAACGGGGCAGTGGTAAATGTTGACGGCGGGTATGATATGGAATAAATATTTTTAAAGGAGAATTATAAATGTTAAAGGAATTAAAGAAAGCATACAGCCTGTTGAGTGATGATCTATCAAGACAGATCTTTATTAACAGATTAGGATTTATGTCAGCAACGCAAATTGGTTCCGAATATACAGAGGAAGGTATGAACTGTTTCAGCCGTATGCTGAAATTAGCAGATCTGGATGTGTCTGATCTAAAGATAAAAATAGGGGATGATCCGGTAATTGTTTACGGGATAGGCTATTGTTCCTATTTGTTCACTGCTTTTTTCAAAGCATATTTTCCTAACAAAGAAATTACGGCATATTGTGATAGAAGAAATAATGAAGTGTCTCAATTCTTTGGCAAAAAAGTTCTCAGTATTAAACAGATAAACGAAATGTTCCCCAATGCAGTGATCATTATTACTCCAAACTATGTTAAAGATGAAATTGTATCGGAGCTAAGACAAAACGGCGTTGCCGATGATCGAATTGTTTTTGATTACAATAAACTCATTACCACATTTAGTGATGAGTATTTTGATGAGGTGCTGAAATTTTCGGAGAATGAAGTATTTGTTGATGCAGGATGTTGTAATTGCGCGAATTCTCTGGATTTTATAAAACGTTGTCCGTCTTATGAAAAGATATATGCATTTGAACCTGACAGTAATTCGTATATGATGTGCAAACAAGTAATTCGTGATAAAGCTATATCTGATATTGAACTTTATGACTGTGGATTATGGGATAAAAAAGATACAGCAACTTTTGGCGGCAATGGTTGTCCTCATATTGACTCCAATGGCGAACAAACTATTAAACTTGATACGCTGGATGCTATTGTTAACGGAGCAAAGGTCACGTTTATTAAAATGGATATCGAAGGGTCAGAACTTAATGCGCTTCATGGTGCAAGGAATACTATTGTATCCAATAAGCCTAAGCTTGCGATCTGTATTTATCATAAACCGGATGATATATGGGAACTTCCGCTGTATATACACGAATTAGTCCCTGAGTATAAATTGTACATTCGTCATTATAGTGCAAAAGCTTGCAGTACAATTTTATATGCAACTATAGAATGACAAATATTGAGTCTGATCCTGCTCAAAGCCGGAATAATATAATGTCGAACACATATATGAAAGGCGCTCCCTTGTCGGTTATGTCCGTCGGGGGAGCTTTTTTGTTGGTCGTGATGAAAAACGAATGTCGGATTTGTGCGTGTATACAAAAATGATGTTTATCGGAAATTTTGTTCCAAAAAGTATTGACAAATCGGAATATTTGTGCTATAATGTAAGGGCGGCGGTGAAAAGGAAACGTTTTTCGGGGCGGGGAAAAGGTTTCCGCGGGGGTTTTTTGAGGGCTGTGGAGCTGTAATGTATTTTGGACGGACATAAGTGAGATAATATCTGCGGACGGAGCGGGCGGAGATACGGCTGTTTGGTAATATCTCTTTGCTTTTGCGAATATGATGGTATAGGGCAGGGTGAAAATATATCCAAAATTTCTAAGATTATTTTTTCATTAAAAATGAAAAAAACACTTGTATTTTCAGAAAATATAGGTTATAATATACTATAGGATAAAATCCGATGTTCAGTTTTGATGAAAGGGGTGCGAGCCTGTGAATAATGAGCAGACAATGACATTTTCTGTCTATGAGGACAAGGAAGCCGAGCTTAAAAAGAACCTTACGCTCATTTACGACGCTTTAAGGGAAAAGGGCTATAATCCCATAAATCAGATCGTTGGCTATATCCTGTCCGAGGATCCTACTTATATAACTACATACAACAATGCACGAAGCCTTGTTCGTCACATCGACAGAGACGAGCTGCTTCAGGTGCTTGTTAAGTCCTATCTCGGGGCTTGACGGCGTTGAGGTCTTCGGTGCGGGGTATGTATATATCACGCACCTTTTGCTTTTTGTGAAAGGCTTGTGAAAAACAGCTGAAAAGTTGTATTGACATAATATTGTAACCGTTTTGTAGTGGTATTTTCCGAAAAAATCGGTATAATATTGTTAGAGATGAAAAATCAGCTCCGTGTAGCTCTCCCGAAAAGGGGTATGCTATTATCATACGCAGAATATGCTCTGCGATGATATAGATATATTTCTGAAAAGGAGGCTTACACCTTTGGCGGGTAAGAAAACGGCGGCTCTCTTCATGAGCCTTGCTATGATTTTTTCATCGGGCTTCGGCTCTGTTTCCTTTGCTCTTGACGACACCCTTTGCGGCTACGGTCAGGGCAGAGAGGTCAATGATGAAAACTGCCCTGTGGGCGCTCTGATGTTCAACGAGCAGTTTTATAAATACGGCGCTTATGCGGTCACGGACGGGGAGAAGATAGTCCTCACCTTTGACCAGGGCTATGAAAACGGCTTTACGGCGCCTATTCTTGACACACTCAAGGAGAAAAACGTTAAGGCGGTCTTCTTCCTTACGGGAGACTACGCTAAGCGCAATCCCGAGCTTGTGAAAAGAATGATAAGCGAGGGTCATATCATAGGCAATCACGGTATGGCACACGCTTCGCTCCCCAAGCTCTCCGATGAGGGCATCAAAGAGGAGATAATGTCCCTGCACGAATATGTGAAGCAGGAATACGGGTATGAAATGAAGTATTTCCGCCCTCCCTGCGGCGAATATTCCGAAAAGGCGCTGGCTGCGGTCCATGACTGCGGCTACACCACTCTGGTCTGGAGCTTTGCTTACTGTGACTGGAACGTGGACGATCAGCCCCCCGAGAACGAGGCTCTCGAAAGAGTTTCCTCGGCGGCTCACAATGGTGCAATTTATCTTCTCCACAGCGTTTCCGAGACAAACTGCAATATCCTGTCCCGTGCTATTGACAACATCAGGGCGGCGGGCTTTGAGTTCGGTTTGCCTGAGGTTTAACTTGACATCAGATCCCTTGCGGGATCTTGATATATCCTGTTTTGCTGATGCAGACGGCAGAACATCTCGTTATCTTCCTTGTTTTATTTTGTTTAGGCTTATCCCTGCTGCAGCTCGGCTAAGCTTACAGCCCCGACGCTAATCGGGGCTGTTTTTTTGGCGGGTGACGACCCGCGGCGAGGGCGGGGGGCGCCCCGCAGCGAGGTCGCGCTGTTATTTTGCCCGGTATTGTTAAATCCTTCCGCGCCGAGGGGTATGGCGTGAAAAACAAAGCCTGCTAAGCCTTTGGCTTGCAGGTGCAGTCTGTTGAAAAAGTCGAAATTTTGCATCGAACAAAAAAGTTCACCTGCATAATTCGGCTTTAATACGTAAGTTGCCGAGCCACAAAAGAGGGAGGTTATTGCTATTTCACTAACGAGATGGCTTCGGCGACACGCTGAGCCTGCAAAGCCTATGGCTTGCAGGCTGAAAATTTTTATTGCTTTTGAGGCTGCTTTGCCTCGTTTAGGTCCTTTTCCGCTTTGGTTATTTGCAGATATTCGGCATTTAAGTCATCGGGAGAGGAAAAGCCCATATCCATTGCGGCATAGCAGAGGCTTGAGGCGAGGGGCGCTCTTAACGGGGGAGAGGCAAGTGTGATATGGCTGCATTTATCTTTGAGCATATCATATAGGGTCTCGGCGTAGTCTCCTGTTAAGATGATATTCTGAGTGCGGCTTGAAAGCTCGTCCGCAAGCAGGTTTACGGGGGTGATGCTGTCCTCCCGCTCTCTTATGATATTTCCCTTGTCCGCTTTGAAAAGTGCGTTATACACAAGCTCCTGACGGGCGTGCATTACGGGGCAGATGATACCGTCAAGGGGGGATATGCCTTTGAAATTGTACGCAAGGGACATCAGGGACGATACACCGGCACATTTTTTGTCAAGCCCGAAGCAAAGTCCCTTTACTGCGGCTATGCCTATCCTCAGTCCCGTATATGACCCGGGGCCGCTTATGGCAGCAAAGCCCTCCACGTCGGAAAGATTTTTTCCTGCGTCGGAGAGCATTTTTTTGCACATGGGCATTATCACCTGAGAATGGGTGAGCTTTGTTACAAAGGTATTTTGGGCAAGCACCGCATTCTCTGTGCAGAGGGCGCAGGAAGCGGTCTTTCCCGATGTATCAATTCCAAGTATCAGCAAATTTATTTCCTCCGGTCGGGTCGGTCAGGGTTATCTTCCTGCCGCCGTTTTCTGTAAGCTCAAGGGTGACGGTTATGGTATTTCCGTCAAGCTCCTCCTCGATATTTTCCGACCACTCGGCGGCTATGACCGAATCCTCGGACATATAATCGAAAAAGCCTGTTGTCTCCAGGGCTTCTCCGCCGCTTATGCGGTACATATCAAAGTGATACAGGGACAGTCCGTCCCCGTGATATTCGTTTACTATGGCAAAGGTGGGGGAGGATACATTGTCCTCGAGTCCCATTCCCATGGCAATGCCTCGGGTGAAGGTGGTCTTGCCTGCTCCCAGTCCGCCTTTGTAGGCTATGACCTCGCCGCCTGTGAGACGCTTTCCCAGGCGCCTGCCTGCTTCTATGGTCTCCTCGGGGCTGTTTGTGAATACGGTTTCCGAATAGGGTGCCACGGCTGCTCCTTTCATATGCTGTCCATATTTTTAAGCAGCTCGTCAACGTCAGATGCGGCGGAAAGCAGGCTTTTCAGCTTTTCGCTGAGGTCATTGCTGCCTATTATGCTGCTCTCTGAGGGTATATCCTCCGCTGCGGCGGGGGCTTCGCTGCTGTGGGCGGCGTCATACTCCGCTTCCGCTTCGTCTGCGCCCGAAATAAGACGGGAGATGCTTTCCTCCGACCTCTCGGGACAGGCTATGCTGGCGGTGTTCATTGAGGGGGTGACGCTCATTATACGGAATTTCTCGCAGAAAAAGCAGATATCATCGTCCTCAAGGGAACGTATCTTATACCGCTTCTTTTCCGCATAGCCGTATTTTTCGGTGCAGATTATATCAAAGCCGAAAAGAGGCGTTCTCACTCCGAGACAGCCTATTTCAAACTCGCTTACATTTTCAAAGATAAGTTCGGCGCTGAATTTTACGGGAGAATTGCTGTATAGTATCATACGGATAAAGGGGACCTTTACTCCTTCGCTGCCTATTCCGCTGTAGTAGCTGAAATCGCCGAATGCGTCGAAATTATACCAGTAGAAATCCTCCGACAGCTCGGTTATCTGGTCGATGCCGTAGATGTCTCCGAAGTTTTTCTTCAAGGCGCTTCGTTCCTCGCACTGAGGCATGGGCTTTCTCATTCCCACGGGCATTTTTTCAAAGCCCATTCCCTCATACCAGGGGATAAGACTGTCCTCGCAGAATATCTGGACGCTGAGCTTATAGATGCCCGACTGACAGTATTCCACGATATTTTGGACTATCTTCGCACCTATGCCGTGCCTGCGGTAATCGTTGCGGACGCATATTCCGCTCATTATGGCGGCTATGAGACCGTCTGACGCTACTCGTCCCAGTCCTACAAGAGTATCGCCGTCATAGGCATAACAGGAATAAAAGCTGGCGTTTGCTTTTTCGATATCCTCATCGGTGTAGCCGCTGAGATTATACCATTCGAGAGCTTTGTAAAGATCTATTGTATCTGTGGGCTTTTTAAGCTCGGAGACATATTCAATATTCACAAAATTCCCCTCCCGCCGCTTATTGCTTATACATAACATTATTTTATCACATTATAGAGGAAAGGTCAAGTTATATTTTGTAAACAGTCGGAGTTATTTAAGATTTTTATGAAGCTGATGTTTGTGCGAAAAATAAAAGGCGTTCCCCGAAAAGGAGAACGCCCCAGTCTGTCGAAAAAGAAATGACAATTATATAATATGCACAAACCAATGTAAAA
>NZ_JBJERV010000061.1:0-2734 GCF_051882455.1 Huintestinicola sp.
TTAGTCGTGGCTGCGCCACAACTAACGCCATAGTACTTATGACATTGCCGACTGCCCCGCAAAGGTCAGTCGGCACCGCCGCAAGCGGCTATATCATAAGTACCGGCGCTCTCCGAGGGGCAGGCGTTCCCCCTGCACCCCCTAAAAACAAAGCAACAAAACATTTATCCTTCTCCTTATACAATAAACAAGTGATTATCATTAAATGCAAAGCAGCCGACCTGTGTTACGAGATCGTCTGCCTTGCAATATTATGACGTTATTACTCTGCTTTCGTTATTTCATCAGTGCGAAAAATAAATTTAACGCTGCCCTTTGTTCCGTCAGAAATGCCGGAGTAGCTGCGGTAGCTTTCGGCAGCGTCCGATACTGCGTTAAGACGCTCCACCAGTCCGCCGAGATCTCCGTTTGCAGCATCAACAAGTTTTTGTATAGCTTCATCGTTGAATTGGATAAGACCCTCGTTGAGTGCTCCTGCTCCCTCCGTTAATGCGGATATGCCCTCAGCCATTTGGGTACTGCCGTTTGCAAGGGATATTATGCCGTCAGATAGGGAGGCTGTGCCGCTTTTAAGAGCAGACGCTCCGTCTTTCAACTTATCTGCGCCTTGCGAAAGCTGTACTGTGCCATTGTAAACATTCTGCGCACCTGCATAAGCCGAGGACACTCCCGAGGTATAGCTGCTAAGTCCGTCGCAGAATCCCTTTACTTCATCAAGCTGAGCTTTTACAGCGACGATACCCGCAGCTGCGTCCTTGCCCATTGCCTGTTCGACCTGCGCCGCAGCACCGTCAAGTACTACAGCATAATTATCGGACGTAAGCTTTGGCAGCTCAAGACCCTGCGTCGCAAGCTGACTGTCCGCTTGTGCCAGCAGAGATGCGAATATCTGCGCTGCTCCTTGGTTGAGCGCCGCGCTGTTTTTATCAAGCTCTGCCAGTCCTGCGGAAAGCTGACCGTTGCCTGCACCAAGCTGCGCGATGCCGTCGCAAAGTCCGACAGCGCCCTCGTCAAGAGCCGCCGCTCCCGCAGAAAGCTGAGCCGCGCCGTCACTTAATGCGGATATGCCACCAATTAGCTCGCCCGTTTTGCTGTTAAGCTGGGTAAGTCCGTTGTAAAGCTGAGAAGAGCCGTCCAAAAGCTGCACCATTGCAGAGTCCATTTCCGCAGCAGCATTTTTCAAACCATCAAGGGCGTTTTCATCGTCAAGACTCATGTCGGCAAAAATACCGCTTTCAGCCGCAGCATAAAATCCGCTGAACTCAAAGTCCGTAACGTCTGCGGTAATTTCAAGATAATCGGGAATGTCAAGCTTATTCTTGTCAATAGCAAGACTATCCTGCAAAGACGGAAATGCAAACGCGGCAATAATTGTTCTGTCGCCGTCATCAAGCACTTTACCGCTTGATACCTCAATATTGCGGAATTTGTCATTGTCAAGTACAGTGCCTGTGACTACCGCAAATGGTACGCATACATCTTCCGCCGCGCCGTTTATTTTGGCGGATACGGTAAGGTCATTTGTATAGTTAACTCGTATCTTTATATTGCCGCTTTTTCCTGCCAACTCCTCAGGGGAAATTTCCTTGCCGTCAAGAGTGTATGTAACTTTCATCTCTACGGGAGCCTTTGCGGTGCTTACGCCCTGATAATATATATCCTTTCCGTCGGCTGCCCATACGATACTGTCACCGTCACGGGAAAATTCCTCATATCCCTTAACATTTTCAATGTCCGAGAGTGTTGTATTATCGGTAAGAGCGGAGCCGCCCTCGGTGTTCTTCAAATGGTCGCTGACGATTATCTTATTTGCCGCGCCGTCCGCGCCTGCAATAATGTACACCGTTTCATCTTTTTCGGTTGCAACTGCATTATCCGTCTTTACATTGTCGCTGACCGCAGCCTGCGGTGTTTCTGCACTTTTATTATCCGCCGCATATATTGCGCCCGTGCATATTCCCGCCGCCAGAATTACAGATACAACCGCGGCACAAATCCTTTTCGTTTTCATATATGAATACCTCCATCTACACTGTTGTGGTTATTTCTTTTGTTTTCCTTATTTTTAAATCCTATGGTGGTTACGCCTATAAGCCTGTCGCAAAGCATGAACAAGGCGGGGAGAATAAATATAACGCATACCATGCTGATGACCGCGCCCCTTGCCATAAGCATACACATTGAGCTTATAATATCAATATCGGAGTACATAGCCACGCCAAATGTCGCCGCAAAAAGCCCCATTGCGCTTACTATAACGGACGGTATAGAAGTGGAAAGCGCCGTTAGGATCGCCTCGCGCTTATCCTTTCCGCTGCGGCGCTCCGCTTTGTAGCGTGTGGTCATAAGTATAGCATAGTCCACCGTCGCGCCAAGCTGTATGGTGCTTATGCAGATAGGTGCGATAAACGGCAGCGATTGTCCAAGATAATGGGGAAGTCCCAGATTGATAAAAATGGACAGCTCAATAAGCGCCACAAGGATTATTGGCAGGGAAATGCTCTTTTCCACTATGGCAATTATGATAAATATTGCAGCGATAGAAATTGCATTTACAATTTTAAAGTCGGTATCGGTGGTTTCTATCATATCCTTTGTGCAAGAAGCCTCACCGATAAGCATAGCGCTGTCGTCATATTTTTTCAATATATTTACAAGCGTATCTATCTGAGCATTTACCTCGTCGGAAGCAGGCTTGTATTCGGAATTTATGAGCAAAAGCTTGTGTTCGCCG
>NZ_JBJERV010000061.1:2834-8110 GCF_051882455.1 Huintestinicola sp.
CCCAAGTCGTAATATACCTCGCTGTTTGTGCTTTTGTATCCCATAAATGCAGGTACAGCGACAATTACAAATACCGCAATAAATGCGGGGAATATTTTTACCACTCCTGCCGAGAACCTGCTCATATCGGGAATAAGCGGCTTGTGGTGCAGCTTTGCAAGGGGTTTATCCAGAACAAGTATCAGCGACGGAAGGATTGTAACGCAGCCGATAACACCCAGAAGTACACCCTTTGCCATTACAATGCCAAGATCCTTGCCAAGAGTAAAGCTCATAAAGCACAGGGCAATAAAGCCTGCAATAGTTGTGACGGAGCTGCCCGTTACGGAGGTGAGCGTACTTGATATTGCCTTTGCCATGGCACTTTCCTTGTCGGGATATTTCTCCTTGCACTCATTGTAGCTGTGCCAAAGGAAAATGGAGTAGTCCATTGTTACCGCAAGCTGAAGCACCGCAGAAAGTGCCTTTGTGATATAGGAAATTTCGCCAAGAAAATAGTTCGTGCCCATGTTGAACAGTATGGAAACGCCGATGCTTGCAAGAAAAACAAAAGGCACAAGCCAGTTATCCAGGAAAAGCATCATTGCCGCACAGGCAAGCAGCACCGCTATGGCAACATAAACAGGTTCTTCCTGCTCGCACAGATCCTTTAAGTCGGTGACAAGCGCCGACATTCCTGATACAAAGCACTGCTTTCCTGCAATGCTACGTATCTCGTGGATAGCGTCGATAGTTTCGTCGGCGGACGTTGATGTATCGAAAAATACCGCAAGCATAGTTGAATTATCCGTGTTGAACGCAGAGTATATCTTGTCGGGCAGCAGCTCCTTCGGTACGGATATATCCATTAAACTGTCATACCATATCACCGAGTCAACGTGCTTTACCGCCGCAATTTTATCCCGTAGTGCGGAAACCTCCTTGTCGGGCAAATTTTCCGCCACAATAAAGGAAAATGCACCCTTGCCGAATTCCTCGGTAAGCAGGTTCTGTCCCTTTACAGTGTCCATATCTTCGGGCAAATAATTCAGCATATCGTAATTTATCCTTGTTGCCGCCATTCCCAGCACCGACGGTATCATAAGCACCGCCGCAATTATAAGGATAAGTATGCGCCGCTTGACAACGGCTTCAGAAAATTTCATTGTTCATCGTTCCTTTCTTCAATATGATATTCAGCTTCAATAAACTGATTTTTGGTGACCTTTATGGCATACACCGCCACGCACAAATTCAGTATTCCGTCGGCTATCATAGCCGCACCCAGAATGACCGTCATTGTCTGCGCCGCTTCAAAGGGATTCAGCAAGAGCAAAATACCGGCTGTAATTGTCAGCACAGCAAGCAGGGTGATAATGTGCCATTTGTTAAGTCCGAAACGCTTTGCTTCGACGGCTGTTCTCATCTTGAAGATACCTTCTTCAAGGATAATAATTCCTGCCACAATGTGCATTGCCGATATAATTTTTACCGGACGCACAAGCGCCGCTATGCCGATAATACACAAAAGCGTACCGAAGATAAGATCATGCTCAAATGCCAGACGGTACAGATCCTTTGAGAAATATCCCGCCAGCTTTACCGCACCGCATGCCGTCATTACCGTACCCAAGATGCGGCAGATAACATTCAGCGATATTTCCGGGCGTATTATCAGAAATATTCCCAGCAGAACTGTAAGTGTCGACACCGTTATATAACCTATTTTCACCGCAAGTACCGAATTTTCTTTTTTCATCCTTACCACTTCCTTTCATGTTTTATCTTACAGCTAAAGTTTAGCACACACAAACAAAAAAATAAACAGACAAAAAAATCCCCGTGACCGAATTTCAGTCACAGGGATAAAAATGTATAAATTTTAGGCATTGGGGGGTTTTTGTCTGAATTTTTCCGCCGCACGGTTTACAGCCTGCTGCATACTGCCTTCAAAAAGCTCGCAGACCCTTGCAACTCTGCTGCGAATATCATACTGCATACCCGAATTCATCCAGTCCAGCACCATTCCCACCAAAAGGCACTTGTAATAATGAACGATTATCTTTCTGTCCTCCTCGGGTATAACAACGTCATTTAAAGCGGCGGTTATGTATTTTTCCACGGCATACTCTGCGATACGGTCAAGATACTGACCGTACAGACCACGATCCGCCTGATAAAGATGAAGAACCGCATTTCTATTATTCTGTGCAAGGCTTACTGCAGCCAAAAGACAATCCTCAAAGGAATCGAGGCTTGCGTTTTCGCTGATTATCCTGTCTGCCTCGGCTTGAAGTACCGCCTCTATAAGTGCAGGCAGATCCTGAAAATGATAATAAAAGGAGTTGCGGTTTATGCCGCAGTCCTCAACAATATCCTTTACGGTAATGTGATTTACAGGCTTTTCATTGAGCAAACCGAGAAATGATCTGATAATGGCGTCACGGGTAAAATTCGGCAAAAGAAGTCCCTCCGATAAAATGTTTTCTATTATTGTAGCATAGCACAAAATAAAATTCAACCGCCTTATTATAATTTTTATTGCAAAAATAATGTTTATATGATAAAATATAAATATAAATACTATCATCGGAGGAAAATAATGTCACAGATAACAAAACGTGCATTGGCAGCATCACTGAAAAATATGCTGCTGAAAAAGCCGCTTAATAAGATAACCATAAACGATATTGCCGAGGACTGCGGCATCAACCGCATGACCTTTTACTATCATTTCAAGGATATTTACGACCTTGTGGAATGGACCTGTGAGGAGGATGCTGCAAAGGCTCTGGAGGGCAAAAAGACCTACGATACATGGCAGCAGGGTTTTCTGAATATTTTTTATGCCGTGCTGGAAAACAAGCCGTTTATTATGAACGTGTACCGCTCAGTAAGCCGTGAGCAGGTGGAAATCTATCTTTATAGGGTCACATACGATCTGCTCATCGGCATTGTAAACGAGCGCTCCGCCAATATGCCGGTCAGCGAGGACGACAAAAAATTCATTGCTGATTTTTACAAGTTTGCATTTGTCGGCATAATGCTGGAATGGATAAAAAACGATATGAAAGCCGACCCAAAGCAGATAGTCGACAGAATAAGCAATCTTATTCACGGCGATATTACCCGTGCACTGAAAAACTGCCGCACCGACAGACCCGTTACATCAAATCACTTCGAATGATAAAAAAATATACAGCTTCGCCCCTGTGATAAAGCTTTTATCATAGGGGTGATTTTATTTATTGTAAGCTGTGTTTCTGCGGTATATAATATAGCTGTAAGCAAAAAACGGAGCCGTAAATACGGTTCAGTATATTTTTATCGGAGGTTATTATTATGTATTATTCAAGCGGAAATTACGAAGCATTTGCAAGACCCGAAAAGCCCGAGGGCGTTGACAGGAAATCGGCATACATCATCGGTACGGGACTGGCTGCCCTTACTGCTGCGTGCTATCTTGTAAGAGACGGTCAGATGAAGGGCGAGCGCGTTCATATCTTCGAGAAAGACCCCATCCCCGGCGGTGCCTGCGACGGATACGAGTATCCCGGCATTGGATATGTAATGCGCGGTGGACGTGAAATGGATAACCATTTTGAGGTAATGTGGGATCTGTTCCGTTCGATACCGTCCATTGAAACAGAGGGTGTAAGCGTGCTGGACGAATACTACTGGCTCAACAAGCACGACCCCAACTACTCCCTTATGCGCGCCACTGAAAAATGCGGTGAGGACGCCCACACAGACGGAAAATTCGGTCTTTCTGACAAGGGCGCTATGGAGATAATGAAACTGTTCTTCACACCCGATGAACAGCTTTACGACAAGAAAATCACAGACTTTTTTGATGATGAAGTGCTGAATTCAAACTTCTGGCTCTACTGGCGCACAATGTTCGCCTTTGAAAACTGGCATAGCGCACTTGAAATGAAGCTGTATATCAAGCGTTATATTCATCATGTAGGCGGTCTGCCCGATTTCAAGGCGCTGAGATTTACAAGGTACAATCAGTATGAATCCATGATACTCCCCATGATAAAATATCTGGAAGGCTTCGGAGTGCAGTTCCATTATAATACCAAAGTTGTAAATGTTGAGTTTGATATTACTCCCGAGAAAAAGCAGGCAAAAAAGATAATCCTGCTCCATGACGGCAAGGAGGATTCCGTAGACCTTACCGAAAATGACCTTGTATTTATCACCAACGGAGGTTGCGTTGAAAATTCTTCTCTCGGCTCCCAGAATACTCCCGCTGATTTCAACACCGAAATCAAGCCGGGCGGCGGCTGGGATATGTGGCGTAAGATAGCCGCACAGGATCCCTCCTTCGGTCACCCCGACAAGTTCTGCTCTGCTCCCGAACAGAGCAACTGGATGAGCGCCACAGTTACAACGCTGGACGATAAAATAGTACCTTATATCAAGAATATCTGTCAGCGCGACCCGTTCTCGGGCAAGGTAGTAACAGGCGGAATTGTTACTGTCAAGGATTCCAACTGGCTTCTCAGCTGGACATTTAACCGTCAGCCCCAGTTCCGCACACAGCCCAAGGGACAGCTTGTTGGCTGGATATATGGTCTTTTCAGCGACAAGCCTGGAAATTTTGTAAAGAAGCCCATGCGTGAATGTACGGGCAAGGAGATATGCATGGAGTGGCTCTATCATATCGGCGTTCCCGAAAGTAAGATAGAGGAACTTGCCGAGCGCAGTGCAAATACGGTGCCTTGCATGATGCCGTATATTACCGCATTCTTTATGCCCCGTGCCGCAGGCGATCGTCCCGACGTTGTACCTAAGGGAGCTGTAAACTTCGCATTCCTCGGTCAGTTTGCCGAAACAAAGCGTGATACCATTTTCACCACCGAATATTCTATGAGAACAGGCATGGAAGCAGTATATACGTTGCTTGACATTGACAGAGGCGTTCCCGAGGTATGGGGAAGCGTATACGATGTCCGCGATCTGCTTAACGCTACAGTTCAGCTTCGTGACGGCAAAAAGTTAACCGAAATGAACCCCACACTTCTTGAAAAGATCGCATTCAAGGCTGTTCTGAAAAAAATCGAGGGAACGGATATTGAGAAGCTGCTGAAGGAGTATAATGTTATCTGACACAAATAGATGAAATTTGCTTTACAAAAAAATTGACCGACCGGATTTTCAAAAGTCCGGTCGGTCTTAATTTCAGGAGTATATTATTTTTGTCCGCTGTTTGTCCGCTTAAGATGCAAAAACTTAGCTAAAAACAAAATAATCGTATTTTTGCATCTTACCGTAAAACATCTTATTCT
>NZ_JBJERV010000062.1:0-82817 GCF_051882455.1 Huintestinicola sp.
CTGAATCGTTCGGAACAGTCGACGGACCCGGTATCAGGTTCGTCGTCTTTTTCCAGGGGTGTCCCATGAGGTGCCTGTACTGCCACAATCCCGACACCTGGGAGTTCCACACCGATACAAACGGGGTGGGCAAGGCAGTCACCGCCGAGGAGATACTTGATATGTACGATGGCGTCAAGGAGTTCCTGAAGGGCGGGGGAATAACCTGCACAGGCGGCGAGCCCATGGCGCAGCTGCCCTTCCTTACGGAGCTTTTTGAAAAGGCAAAGGAACGGGGCATACACACCTGCCTCGATACCTCGGGCATAACCTTCAACCCCTCGGACACCACCGCCGTGGACAGGCTTATGGACGTTACCGACGTTATAATGCTTGATATCAAGCACATCGACGACGAGGAGCATAAAAAGCTCACAGGTCAGAGCAACAAAAATATCCTTGCCTTTGCAAAATACGCAAGCACAAAGAAAAAGGAGCTCTGGATACGTCACGTTGTCGTTCCCGGCATTACTCAGAATGACAAATACCTCCACGAGCTGGGCGTATTCATCTCGGGGCTGAAATCCGTCAAAGCCCTCGATGTCCTTCCCTACCACGATATGGGCAAGGTGAAGTACCGGAATCTCGGCATTGACTATGCTCTTAAAGACGTTGAACCTCTTCCCAAGGAGGAGGCTGTCAAGGCAAGAGATGTTATCATGCAGGGTATCAAGGACGGACTTATGGCTGAACGAAACAGCAAATAATCAATGCCGCACATCATCCGAAAAAATGATGTGCGGCATTTTTTGCTCCCAAGTTCAATAAAAAAAGGAAAAAGTGTGCCGACAGCTAACCACTACCCTCCCGAAATATGTTACAATAAAGTAAAACTACGTGATAATTCGCCAAAAGGCAGAATTATCACAGCAGAGGGAGTCTTAAAAATGAATGAAAATCCTGAATCCAATAAGCCAAAGGTTTCAATAGGAGGAATAATATTCGCAATTGTAGTGATAATATTTCTTATGGTGTCATACAATCAAAATAAACCATCATCATCAGGTTCAGATGGGGGAACAAACTACACTTACGAGATGACAATTGATTCTGCCACCAAAAAAATTGACTTTCCCGATAATTGTGTAAGGATCGGATATACCTTCAAAAATAATTCGGGCAGTGATAAATCATTTGGCTGGGCATTTGACACAAAGGTATATCAGAACGGAATAGAGCTTTCGGAAACCTTCGGCTCTGTGGACACATATACTGATATCCAAAGCGGAAGATCGATCAGGGTCTATGAAGAATATGTGGTCAGAAACTTATTTGATGATGTTGAAGTAGTAGTGTACAGAGCGGGAACCGATAAAGAAGTTGGCAGAAAAGTCATGGCATTGCAGAATCCTCAATAAGCCACATTGACTTATCCATATATCAGGCTTTTATGATAGTTGATGAATACAGAATATTAAAAAATGCGGGCGTTCAAAGGACGTCCGCATTTTATTATCAGAAACCAAAAACTCCGAACCTTTCGGCTCGGAGCTTATACTAATAACCAATTAACCTATGGACAAAATACGGCGGCTATAATACGCCAACTCTGCGTCAAACTCCCTTGCCGGGCGACAGCCCGCCTGCGGTCGTTTTCCTTGATTTGTCGTATTCTATCCACCGTCTTTATCCATAGAACAATTGGTTATTAGTATTAACTAAAAAATGATTATTTTATTTCGGACAAAATGATGCAAATTCCTAAATGTCTATCATCTGTGGATGAAAATATTTCGGAAGGTTTCCAAAGATGAGAAACAGTAAAAGTTACTTCAAGTATATGGTTGTTTTGCAAACCTAAATCAATAGGTATTATGACAGAGTTTGATTCAGAAGGATGAAATTCTTGGAAAAATCCGCAATTTGCTTTAACCTTTACATTATAATCAAAAATCCTTTCTGTTACCTGTAAAGGAATTGTAAAGGGGATACAAACAGAATTTGCATTTTTATCAACTAAAATTTTTAATTTGCTTTCATTTTGAGAACTCCACACAAAAACTGAACTATCATTTTTTTCTTCTGCGTGGAAACCTTCTGCCAAATCATAGGACAAATAATTTAATACTCCAAGGTTTTCCTTCTGAACAGCAAGGCAGAATTTTGATGGGTGGGAAGCAGTAAAAATAAGGTTAGTACGAAGCGGATTATAGAATGTTTCTGCTGTATGAGGTTCTATGAAGTGATCTGAAACAAGATCGGCTCTTACAAAGAAAGCATTACAGCCTCTAAGATCTGTGCCAACAAGGCAGTATCCTTTTTTCTCAGCCAGCTTCTCAAATGCTTTAAGAGAAGCTCCGTGCCAGTCGGTACCATTCCAGACGTGAGTTGGATTATACGCCTGAGACCATTCAAGGTCGGGAGGAAATTTGCCGTTATATTCTGTTATCACAACTCTTGGATTTACCGAATTGATAGCATCCCATATATATAAATCATTTCCATCAATATCTATTGATAAAAGATCGATCTCTCCGGTAAATCCGGATTGCTCAAACAAACTGTTAATATTCTCTTTGGTAATAAAAGCATTAGTTACTTTAAGCTGTCCATTTTCTATAACAGGTTTGAATTTTAGAGAAATCTCATTGCAGTATTCGGAAGAACCATCTATCCACAGACCTGACCAGCCATAAAACAGAAGCAGATGACAATTGCTTTCAAGACCGTCCTGAACGCCAAACTCAATAAACCTTTTATTTGTTGTTCCTATTCTGCGAAAAATTTCGTTAATAATCCCATCTTCATCATTTTGCGAATAAACCTTGTAACCATACGGTTCAAGAGCTTTAGCGTTCTTCATTCGCTCTCTTGTAAGAGCATCCCAACAAAAACCGCCTTCAATAACACCCAAAATCTTATCTCATCGCAAACATCTGTACAGAAGTCTTTTTTCATAGTACCATACATTCCAATCGTTAGGTTTAATAATATTATACCATACTGTTGGTCAGCTGACAGAAAATATTATTCCTTATTCTCCTCCGTCTTATCCTCAGATTCAGCCTTAGCTTCCTCTGTCTTTTCTTCCGTCTCGTCAGCCTTATTCCCGGGCTTGTTCTCGTTCTTTTCCCACTTGAGCTCACCCTTCATAAGCTTTTCAAAATCGTCACCGTTGATCTTCTCATATTCAAGAAGATATTCGGAAAGCTCATTAAGCTGGTTCATATTAGCCTTGAGGATCTCCTCGCACTTTTTATAAGCGCTGTTGACGATGTTCTTAACTTCCTCATCAATAAGAGCAGCCGTAGCCTCGCTGAAATTCTGAGTGTGACCGTAATCACGTCCCAAAAATACCTCGTTATTATCGCCGCCGTATTCAATGGGACCAAGCTTTTCGGAGAATCCGCAGCGGGTGATCATAAGCTTTGCCGTTCTTGTAGCCTGCTGAATGTCTCCCGAAGCGCCCCAGGTTATGTCATCAAATACAAGAGATTCGGCAACACGTCCGCCCATTGCGTGAACAATTCTGTCAAAAAGCTGATTTTTTGTTTTAAACTGATCGTCTGTTTCGGGACGAACCATTGTAAATCCGCCTGCATCGCCACGGGGAATGATGGTGACCATGTGAACCTTTTCAGCGTCATTAAGATGATATGCCGCAACAGCGTGACCTGCCTCGTGGTAAGCAGTGATCTTTCTGTCTCTTTCGGTAACAAGATGAGACTTCTTTTCGGGACCCGAAACCACCTTAACGGTAGCCTCCTCAATATCCGCCTCGGTAATAGCACGTCTGTCGTGACGAGCAGCAAGAAGAGCCGCCTCATTAAGAAGATTTTCCAGATCGGCACCGGTAAACTGCTGAGTAGTCTTAGCAATTACCTTGAGGTCAACATCGGGAGCAAGGGGCTTGTTCTTTGCATGGACCTTGAGAATTTCCTCTCTTCCCTTAACATCGGGATATCCCACCATGACCTCTCTGTCAAATCTGCCGGGACGAAGCAGAGCAGGGTCAAGGATATCACGTCTGTTTGTAGCAGCGATAACGATAACGCCCTCGTTGCCCTCAAAGCCATCCATCTCAACAAGGAGCTGGTTAAGGGTCTGCTCACGCTCATCGTGACCGCCGCCCAGACCTGCGCCTCTCTGACGGCCCACAGCGTCGATCTCGTCGATGAATACGATAGCAGGGGCATTTTTCTTAGCCGTCTCAAAAAGGTCTCTTACACGGCTTGCACCCACGCCCACGAACATCTCCACGAAGTCCGAACCGGAAATGGAGAAGAAGGGAACGCCTGCCTCGCCTGCAACAGCCTTTGCAAGAAGGGTCTTACCGGTACCCGGAGGTCCCATGAGAAGCACGCCCTTGGGAATTCTCGCGCCTATGTCATTGTATTTCTTGGGATTTTTAAGGAAGTCAACTATCTCAGCAAGCTCCTGCTTTTCCTCGTCAGCGCCTGCCACGTCCTTGAAGGTGTTTTTCTTCTTGGACTGATTTTTGATATTCGCCTTGCCGAAGTTGTTGAGCTTGGAACCGCCTCCTGCCTGTCTCATCATAAAGATGAACAGCGCCACCATAAGGATAATGAGAACGAGAGAGGGGAGAACATTGTAAAGCCAGGTGTTGTCCTGAATTTTGTAATATTCCTGACTGAGGGGGGCATCCGGGTGGAGCTTGTTGTAAGCCTCGCGGTAGTTGTCCTCGCCGCCTGCGGAGTACTGTATCTCGTCAATAAAAATGTTTACATTGGGAACCGTGTACTTTATCTCCTTGGTGCCCTCGGCGGTGTTGACCGTCATTTCCAGCTCGCCGCTGCCCAGATCGAAGGTGTATTTTGAAACCTCATAATTATCAAAATATTCCATTATCTGGGAATATGTGTATTCAGATTTTGGCTGAGACGATTGTCTCAGGAAATAGACCATTGAAAACATCAGAACAATGGCTATTATAATGTAAATAAATAAACCGCTGCCTTTTTTCATCTGCTGATTTTCCTTTCTTGATACGGGAGATACCGCACCGTGTGTAAAAATAAATTAAAGTTCAGCCTCCGCAATATAGGGAAGGTTTCTGAATTTCTCTCCGCAGTCCAGACCGTAGCCCACCACAAACAGGTCGGGAACGGTAAACAGGCTGTGATCCGCCGTAAGATCGACTTCTCGGCGGGAGGGCTTGTCTAAAAGGGTGTAAACGCTGAGAGAAAGGGGGTGCCGCTCACGAAGCAGCTCGCAAATGCTTGCGAGAGTCCTGCCCGTATCTATAATATCCTCGGCGATGACCACGTGATACTTTGAAATATCCCTGTCAAGGTCGAGAGTGATTTTCACATTTCCCGAGGAAACAGTGCCGTTTCCATAGCTTGAAGCGGACATAAAGCCTATCTCGCAGGGGATCTCCACCGCTCTGCACAGGTCTGCAAGGAACACGAAGGAGCCCTTGAGAATGCTTATGAGCAAAAGGGGCTTGCCCCGGAAATCATCGGATATTTTTCTGCCCGCAATGTTAATTTTTTCCTTTATTTCGGCGGCGGAAAAAAGCTCCCGCTTGATTCCGCTGTAGCCGTAGTTATTTATAGTCTCGGTAATCATTATCCGCCGTCTTTCTGACTGAAATTTCAAATATATTTTCGGGTGACTCGCTGCTTTCGGGGAAAACGCGTTCAGCCGCACCGCCGTATTCGCACCAGAATACCCCGACCTCGTCCTCCATCACAAGAGCGGAATTACGCTCGTTATCGGAGAGCTTCAGAGCATTAAAATGCTTTTTCAGCTTAGTGGTAACGCCCCTGTTATGAAAGCATATCCTGTCGCCGTCACGCTTATTTCGCAAAGTAACAACACCTTGTATTTTATCACAACTTACGAGGTGATTTGTTAATTTTTTTTGAATATTAGTGCCGCTTTTCAAAATATCATTGCAAACTCTCCGAATTATCACCGTTTTATCAAATTCGGGAATGACCGTTTCGGCATTTTGCAAAAAATCTATCTGTTTATCAAAGAAAATTTTGTCATATGAGGGGAGCGCCATTATCTCCATAACGCCGCCCTTAAATACGGCAAACACATCTCCTTTGAGCTGATACTTCGTATTTTTCCCCGATACCATCATACCGTCAAGAATTGAAAGCCGCTCATAGGAGCATTCGATATCTGCCACCGACAGCAGTTTCCTGATATATCTTTTCCTCACCGAAGGGGGATATCCGCATATCTCATTTTCGGGAATAGTTTTGATAAGCTCCTCAAAATACTCCTCGTCCTCAGCAGCGCTTTCGGACAAACGGGAAACAGCCTCGGCAAAATTTCCGTTTATCCCCTCAAGAACAGGGACCACCCTGTGCCTTATGACATTTCGGGAATAATCCTCGGTCAGATTTGTGCTGTCCGTCACAAAACCCTGACCCAGAGCCGTAAGGAACTCCTCTATCTCCGCCCTCGTGACCCCAAGGAGCGGACGGATAATGCAGTCTCTTTTGTGTGGGATGCCCCGAAGCCCGCGAATGCCCGTGCCCCGCGCAAGGTTAAAAATAACAGTCTCGCTGTTGTCCCCCTTGTTGTGAGCGGTGGCAATAAGTGCACCCCCAAGCTTTTGTGACTCCTTTTCAAAAGCCCCGTACCGAAGGATACGTGCCCCCTCCTCGGCAGACGTGCCATTCTCGGCGCAGTACCCCTTCACATCAACGTGATAAACGGACAGGGGAATGTCAAGTTCTCTGCAAAGCTCCTCGCAGAAATGCATATCCCTGTCGCTTTCCTCACCGCGGAGACAATGGTTCACGTGAACGGCATAAAGGGAAAATCCCGTTTCATCTCTGAGCATATGAAGAACTCTCAGCAGACAAACGCTGTCCGCGCCCCCCGAAAGGCAGGCAATGACCCTGCTTCCCTCCGGTATCATACCGTATCGTGAAACAGTCTCACGAACGGTGTCCACAACGCCCATATCAGCTTTCAGACGGAGCAAACCGCCTGTCCTCGCTGAGGAACAATGTATACTGACCGTTCCATCTTAGATTTACCGTGCCCGTCTCGCCGTGACGGTTTTTCGCCACAATGCATTCCGCCAGATTAACGTCCTCCACCTTGTCCTTGTTGTAGTACCCGTCACGATAGAGAAACATAACGATATCCGCATCCTGCTCGATAGAACCCGATTCACGCAGGTCTGAGAGCAAAGGCCTCTTGTCGGGACGTGACTCAACGGAACGGGACAGCTGTGAAAGGGTGATAACAGGAACATTCAGCTCCTTAGCCATGAGCTTTAGCTGTCTTGTGATATCGGAAATTTCGTTAACTCTGTTTTCGGTGCGCTTGCTTGAGTTCATCAGCTGCAAATAGTCGATGATAACAAGCCCCACGTTTTTAAGACGTCTGAGCTTAGCCTTCATCTGAACAACGGTAATGCCCGCCGTATCGTCAAGATACAGATTCATACCCGCCATTCTGTCCGCGCCCTGAGCCAGCTTTTCCCAGTCCTTCTCGTCAATGTTTCCCTTGATAAGGTGGTCGCTGTCCACAAGGCTCTCCGCCGACAGCATACGTGTAACAAGCTGCTCCTTTGACATTTCCAGAGAGAAAACAACGACCTCCTTGTCAACGCTTCTCCTGCACACATTAGCGGCAATGTTCAGCGCAAATGAAGTCTTTCCCATACCGGGACGGGCAGCCAGAATGAGCAGGTCAGACTTGTTCAGACCGCTTATAACATTATCCAGGTCGGAATATCCGGACTTAGCGCCCTGATATTTCTCCTTGTCAACGCCTGAAATGCGGTTTAAGTGGTCATAGGTGTCAAGGAGCACCTCGTCCACCTTAGTCAGACCGTCAACCTCTTTTCCCTGCCTGATGTCATATATCATCTGCTCAGCGGAATCGAGTATCACCGAAGCAGGCTCGGAAGCCTCCGTGCAGTTTTCGATAATGCTCTTGGCAGCCTCCACCAGGGAGCGGAGATAATACTTCTCCTCAACTATCTTGCAGTAGCTTTCGATGTTTGCAAGGGTGGGAACGCCCTCCATAATGGCAGCAAGATATTCCTTTCCCGAGCCCGAATCCTCGAAAACGCCCTCTCTGACAGCCTCGTCAAGAACGGTGATGATGTCCGAGTTCACGCCCAGTGTAAAAAGCCTAATGATAATTGCAAAAAGCTGCCTGTGCTTTGAAACGTAGAAGCTTTCGGGCTTGACATAGTTCATTACCGTGCCTAAAAGCTCCGAATCCATAAGCACAGCGCCTAAAACGGTCTGCTCCGCCTCGATGCTGTGGGGCATTTCGCGCCCTGCTATCTCTTCAAGCTCCATAGGGACTCCTCTTACTCCTCGACCACGTTAACGGTGATCTTTTCGGAGATGCCGGGGTGAAGCTTTATCTCGGCAGTATAGCCGCCGAAAGCCTTTATCTCGGAGCTGAGAGCAACCTTTTTCTTCTCAACATTAACGCCCAGCTGCTGTGAAACAGCCTCAGCCACATGAGAAGCGGTAACAGCGCCGAAGAGCTTTCCGCCTGCACCTGCCTTAGCCTTGATGACAACGTTCTTGCCCTTGAGCTTTGCAGCATTGTCAAGAGCCTCCTGCCTTGCCACATCAGCCTTGTGCTGCTCGGAAGACTTCTTTCCTGCAAGGTCGGACATATTTTTTGCACTTGCCTCTACAGCAAGACCTTTTCCGATAAGGAAATTTCTTGCGTAACCGTCGGAGACCTCTTTTACCTCGCCCTTTTTGCCCGAGCCCTTAACGTCCTGTAAAAAAATTACCTTCATACTTGATTACCTCCAAAAATATAATATCAGATGCATTTGTTCATACAAACGCTTTCTCTGTTGATATCGATGATAAGTCCCGAAAAGTCGGTGACCGTTTCCCCGAAAAGCCGCAGAAACAGTTCATTTCCGCCCTTTTCTATCTTAAAATTCATCTCGTCCTCATACATGGGTATAAGGCAGAGAAGATTGATGTACGCCCCGTCCCCTGTGCGGAAATACCCCAGCCTGTCGCCGAATTTCCCGCCGAAGTCCCTCTCGTCCGAGTGAAGAAAGACCGCAGAGCAGAAGCCTGTGTTGTCCGCAAAGGGAGTGTTCTCCTCGGTAAACTGCAAAGAGTGCATACTGCCGAGACAGCTTTTGCATTGATGAGGATATCTTGCAGCCTGTTTCAGCACCCTGATTATCCATAAATACCTGTCCGTCTCAGCCTTGTCCGCAAAGCCCTCGAATTTCCAGTCGGGGGGCAGCAGACAGTAAAGCTCAGCCCTCTCGTTTATCTTCCTCTCGTCCCAGGAGCATTCCTCGGGAAGGGTCATAGGAAGGTCGCTCATTCCCGTGGTAAACAGGAGATAGAAATCCCTTTTCTCACCGGGGGGAACGATATGCACATCAATGTGAACAAAGTCCGACATAAGCTCGTGAAATACTCTCGCCTCATCGGGCTCATATCCGAACACATCAGCAAAATGCCCCTCTGTCTCCTCCATATACAGCGTAGGAGCTACCTTGCCCGTGAGCCGTTTCACAGCCCCCGCAGCAGAGAAGAAAAGCTTTGAAAAAATACCCATAATATCAGTCCTCAGATAGACTTCATCGCAGCGTCATACTCATCCAGAGCGTTTCTGAGCATACCGCACACCTCGTCAAGAGACTTGTTTTTGATATCCACAGCCGCCATAGTGATGTGACCTCCGCCGCCCAGACGCTTGACGATATCCTGCACATTTGCGCCGCCGCTGACAGTGCCGTAGGAACGGGCAGATATCTTGATATTGCTGTCATTGGTCCTGAAAACAGCAAAGCTTGCCTTGATGTGGAGGGTGTTGAGCAGCTGATCTGCCGCCTGAGCCGCAGCCACCTTGATAACGCCCGCCTTTTTCTCGGCAGCGAACTTCACCGCCGCCTGCATAAGCTCCGTATCGGATAATGCAGCACCGTTTTTAGCGGAGCGCTCGGAAACGGTTTTTTTAGCCTCCTCAAGCTCCTCGTCCCCGATGTGAGAATATTCGCCGTATATCTCCTCACCCAGACAGGTGATGGCGTAGTTGTTGTAATTTTCCGTGCCCTCCACAAGCCTCGACCTCAGCTTGTCGATGTCAAAGGAGTTTGCAAAGAGAAGCTTGACGGAAACAGGGTCAGCGCCCAGATCCTTCAGATGTGCCGCCGCCTCGAATGTCCGCACGCCCGTTTTCATAACAAAATCCTTGGTGTCGAGCATGATCCCCGCCAGCAATGCGTCCGCAAAGTAGCAGGACAGCTTGTTTTTGAGATTGTTGTACCTTATGACCTCAGAAACTATCTCGCTGGCAGAGGAAGCCTCCGAGTCGTGATAGCGGTCGATGAAATTGTCGATAGGGCACTGAGTCTGAATGTGGTGGTCGATGTAAATGACCTTTGCAGCCTTCTGATATATAGCAGGGCTGTCAATGTTGTGCTTGCCGTTGGTGTCCACGATAATGACGAGGGTGTCCTCTGTCATAAGCTCAAGAGCCTGCTCCTCGGAAACAAAAAGCTCCTTCGCCTCTTTTTCGATATTTGCATAAAGACGTTCCACCAGGGACATAGCAAGGGTAGTCTCGCGGTTAACATAAACATAAGCGGCAAATCCCAATGCGCGAAGTGCTCCGCCAAGACCGGAAGCAGCGCCCACAGCGTCCATATCGCTGAAATTATGCCCCATAACAATTATCCTGTCCGAAGCCGCCGCATGATTTCTCAGCCTGTCGCTGAATATCTTCACCTTAGACTGAGAGCTTACCTCCGTCTTTGTGGAAGCGCCGCCGTAGGAAACATAGCTTGTGTCATGATTGCTGCTCTTGATAACAACGTGGTCGCCGCCCTGCTTCTGGGAAACGCTGAGAGCGCTGCGGGCTATCTCCTCGCTTTCTCTCAGACTGCTTCCGCCCCTGCCTATGCCCATGGAAAGGGAAACGTGGGTGCGTTCCGAAACGTGGATGCTGTGCATTTCCTCCAGAAGGGCAAGATAATCCTTTTCCTCCATCCGTCTCAGCTCCTTTTCGCTGAGAATGGCGAAATACTTGTCATCGGACAGCTTTTTCAAAAGACCGTTGTGCTTTTCGATGAACTTCTCGGCTATCTTGTCTATCTTGATAACGACCTCGCTGCGTTTGGAGTCCTTCTCATAGGAGAAAAGCTCGTCATACTCGTCAATAAGCAGCAGAGCCACATAATTCCTGCTGTCCTCGGCTTCTTCCTTCAGCTCGGCGGTCTCTCTGGTGTCATTGAAGCAGAGGAGAGTGAAATGCTTGCCTGTTTCCCCTGTGTTAACGGCAGTGAGATACTGAACACGGTAATGCTCCCATTCAAATTCGCCCTCATCGCCGCTGCTGTCGGCGGATAAGTCTGTGATATCTATAGACGAAGCCTCCCCCAGCATTTCGCCCTCTCTCAGGTCGGGGAAAAGCAGTGTTGCGCCCTTGGATTTTTTCAGCACCTTTCCCGTCTCATCTGTAACGATGGCAGGAACGGGGCAGTTGTTCATAAAGAAACGGCTGACGGTGGAGTTATCATCGGGGGGCGGGGGAGCGTCCGCTCTCCTTTTAGCCTCCGCAAGCTCCTTTTCGTTCTGCATAAAGAGAATGAGATACGCTATGCCGATAAGGGAGGTAATGCAGAGAGATATCCAGAACCTGACCTCGCCGCCTCCCAGTGTGCCGAAAGCGCAGTAAAGGGAAGAAGCCACAAGAAGCATAGAGACCAGCTTAAATAAATTCCTGCTGTTGCCCGTCATTTGATCCACCCGCCTTTATAAATCTTTCTCAGATCTCCTCGATAATGGGAAGTATCATAGGATTGCGCTTAGTTTTCATATAGATATAGTCACTGAGGGAATCTCTGAGACCCGATTTTATGCTGTTCCAGTCTCTCACGCCGCCCGACAGGCAGGACTCGAGAGTTTTTCTGAGTATCTCTCTTGCAGCCTCCATCATCTCCTCGTTTTCTCTCACGTAAACGAAGCCTCTCGAGAGAATGTCGGGACCTGCAAGAATGGTGCCGCTCTCGCTTTCAATGGTAGCCACCACAACGATAAGACCGTCCTCTGCAAGGTGCTTTCTGTCTCTTAGGACAATGGAGCCCACATCGCCCACGCCCAGACCGTCCACAAGCACTCTGCCTGCCTGTACCTTGCCCGTAACGCCGATGCTGACGCCATCTGTCTCGATAACGTCACCGATGGAGCCGATTATAACATTGCTCTCTGGAATGCCCATAGCATAAGCCAGAGCCGCAGCTTTTTTAAGGTGCTTGTACTCGCCGTGAACGGGAATGAAGAAACGGGGACGAGTGAGGGACATAATAAGCTTTATCTCCTCCTGACAAGCGTGACCCGAAACGTGAACATCGTACATAGACTCGTAAATGACCTCAGCGCCCGCCTTGAGAAGCTCGTTTACCACCCTTGTGACATACTTCTCGTTTCCGGGAATGGGGTTAGCGCTGATGATGATATAGTCCATGGGCGTGATGGTAACGCTTCTGTGCTCGTTCATCGCCATTCTTGTAAGAGCGGACATAGGCTCGCCCTGACTTCCCGTGGTGATGAGAACTATCTTCTCGGGGGGATACTTGTTCATAGTCTCCAGATCAATGATGACCCCCTCGGGAACGGAAAGATAGCCCAGCTCCATAGCGGTGGAGATAACGTTGAGCATACTTCTGCCGAAAACAGCCACCTTTCTGTCGCTGCTCACAGCCTTGTTGATTATCTGCTGAATGCGGTGAATGTTGGAGGCAAATGTGGCAATGATTATCCTCTTGCCCTCAGCTTTGGCAAAGAGCTTTTCAAAGGACTCGCCAACAGTGCGCTCGGAAGCGGTGTGACCCGCCCTCTCCGCATTGGTGGAGTCGGTCATAAGAGCGAGAACGCCCCTGTTGCCCAGCTCGCCGAACCTTGCAAGGTCGATGATGCCGCCCTCAATGGGGGTAAAGTCCACCTTGAAATCGCCTGTGTGGATAACGATACCCGCAGGAGTGTGTATAGCCAGACCCACAGCGTCGGGAATGGAGTGATTTACTCTGATAAATTCCACCGCCATGCAGCCCATTTTAACGGTCTGACGGGGAGTAACAACATTAAGCTTAGCCTGTCCCATAAGGTTATGCTCCTTGAGCTTGCCCTCGATAAGACCTATGGTGAGACGGGTAGCATAAACGGGGATGCTGCATTTTTTCAGAAGATAAGCCAGCGACCCGATGTGGTCCTCGTGACCGTGAGTGATAACGATACCCCTGACCTTTGAGATGTTCTGCTCCACATAGGAAAAATCGGGGATAACGAGATCTACTCCGGGCATATCGCTGTCGGGAAAAGCAAGACCGCAGTCCACGATGAACATATCATTGCCGCACTCGAAAACGGTCATATTTTTTCCGATCTCGTTAAGACCGCCCAGAGGGATTATCTTCAAAGGAGTGCGCTTTACAGCCCTGTGATTTGAGTGATAGCAGCCGAAGTCCTCCTGAACAGGCACCTCGGGAACATTTTCCGCGGGTACGGCAGGGGGATTATAGCTTCTGCGCTGATATCTTCCGCTCGACTGATATCTGCTTTCATCGCGGTAGTTGTTTCTTTGATAGGGCTTCTCGTAGCTTCTTTCAAAGGAAGTCTTTTCAAAAACGGAGGTGTCGGGAGCAGGCTTGTCGGCATTCTGCTCGGGAGACCTGTAGGGCTTGCTGTACTGCCTGTCATAGCTTCTGTTGTCATAGGAACGGTTGTTGTAGCTGCGGTTATTGTTGTAGTAGGGCTTGTTATTATTGTAGCTTCTGTAGGGCCTGCGCTGCTCATAGGGACGGTTCTCGCCCTGAGTACCCTCCTGAGCGGCATTGCGGGGAGCTCCCGATATCTGCTGTCTGTCGAAGCTCTCGGGGGAAACTCCTCTTGGAGGGAGCATAGGTCTGCGCTGAGTGTAGGGACGTTTTCCGTTTGAATAATTGTTGTAGCGTCTGTTCTCGGCGGGAGCGGAGCCTTCCTTCTTATCGGTCTTGGGAGCGATCTTTTCGCCGTATTCGTTTACTGCAGGCTCATTTTCATTGTTTCGGTTTTCAGCCAATTTTCTTTACCTCATTTCATTATTCTGATAGTTAGTTGATTTGAAAAAAATTATAGTTATTGTGACGTACATCGGTGGGGAGAAGGATCATAATGTCTTCCCGCAGAAAAAGCTTGTCTGTATCTGTACATATGATATGCCATAAAGCGGCTGACCCCATTTTGCGATACGGGTAACAGACGGGAAGTCTATTTTGTATTTTCTGTTTCGGAGATCTTCGGGAATGTGAAAAGAAAGAATAACTGCATAAGGGGTATGCGGCAGACCCCCTGTCTGCCGAAAAATTATCCGACCTTTTTTAAGATAAGCGCCCGCATAATTCCTGCCGTAAAAAATGATCCGAAATCGGCAGATATACCTTTTTCCTCCGCACCCCGCCCTATGGGGGCATAATATCCATCTGCGGCGCAATTTCAAAAACAGTAAAACAGCGTTCCAAAGCTCCGATAAACAGTCTCCGTGCATGTCCGAACACAATAATTAAAATTATTATACCCCATCTGCGGCATAATGTCAAGCTGAATTATGTAAACTTATGACGACAACTAAAAAAAATCCGCACCGCATAAAATGGGGGATATAATATATTATAGCACATTTGTATCTGTTTGTCAAGTGCTTTTAGAAATTTTGTTCTTATGCACAAAAATGCTCGTTTATTCCATTATGTCCCCGCCCTTCAAAGCGTTTCTGAGATAAACCATACCCGTAATATCCGCCAGCAGCCACCCGATAGGAACAGCCCACCATATCCCCTTCACCCCGATAAAGGGAACGGGCGAAAGGACATACGCCAGCAGCACTCTCGTGCCCAGGGATATCACCGTCAGTATCAGTGACATCTCAGGCTTTTCAATACCCCGATAAAAGCCGTACAGCAAAAACAGTATGCCAATGCCGATGTAAAAGCTGCCCTCAATGCGCAGATATCCCACGCCGATGCTTATAATATCCGTCTCCTCCGCCCTCACAAATATCTGCATAAGCCGGGGCGAAAGGAAAAATATAATGACCGAAACGCAGAGACAAAAGACGGAGGATATCTTCACAGCCTTCCGAAGACCTTCTCTTACTCTGTCCCGCTTGCCGCCGCCGTGATTTTGTGAAATGAAAAGGGAGAAGGCGTTGCCGAATTCCTGTGCAGGCATATATGCAAAGGAATCTATCTTCACCGCCGCCGCAAAAGCCGCCATGACCGCCGTGCCGAAGCTGTTCACAAGCCCCTGTATCATCAGAATGCCAAAATTCATCACCGACTGCTGAACGCAGGCGGCAAGGGAGTTTCGCACTACTCCGAAAACCGTTTCACGTGACATCTTGACCTCGCCTATTTTCGGGAGAAGCCAAGTCTCCTTTATCAGCACATAAGCGCCAAGTCCAACTCCCGAAACAGCCTGAGCGATGACCGTAGCCAGCGCCGCACCCTTTATTCCCATTCCGAATGTGACCACGAACAGGATATCGAGCATAATATTTATTACCGCCGCCCCGCCGAGAAAGCACAGGGGTATCATAGAATTTCCCACCGAGCGAAGGAGGAACGCAGAATAGTTATACAGAAAAACAAAGAATACGCCGAAGAAGATGACCCAAACATATTCCCTCATAGAGCCGTAAATATCTGTGGGGACGTTGAGGATATGTAAAATAATGTCAATTTCCCCGAAAATAAGCCCGTTAACAATAACGGTAAATCCGCCGATAAACAGGAATGAGACCGCAATGCTGTTTCTGAGCATAGCTGTGTCATTCCTGCCGAACCATAGGGAAAAAACGCTGCCGCTGCCCATGCACAGCCCGATAATAACGGAGGTTATGAAGGTCATAAGGGTGTATGCTGAGCCCACCGCCGCCAGAGCCCCCGAGCCTAAGAATTTTCCCACAATAAACGAATCGGCAATGTTATAGCACTGCTGCAGCAGATTACCCAGTATCATGGGATAAGCAAACAGCAGCAGTGCCTTTGTAACATTGCCTTTTGTCAAGTCCTTTGTCATTTTTTCTTTCACAGTCCCTTACAGGTCTTGTTATAAGCAATAAGCGCCGCAATGACGCAGATTATCTGAGCGGCATTCACCGAAAGGGTGAAGCCGAAAGCAAGCCTAAACACGATGAGGTCGAGAATAACGGGCGCACCCGTGTCAATTCCCACCGACATATCATATGCAAGCCAGCCCAGATAAGGCACACCGCTGCAAACCCTTGCAATGACCGTGCCCAGAACTATCCCCGCCAGCAGAAAAAACAGAAAAGCGATAGTCCGCTTGAAATTTTCCTTCATTTGTTTGAACATCCTTTCAATGGGGTCTGCCCTCAGACTATCCCTCTGTAGTAAAGTCCCCGTGTGAATTTCCCTTCGGGGCTGCCGCGGCGGATATACCGCTTTATGACCTCCTCCGCCTGCTTTGGCGGCATATTCCCCATATCCAGAAGAGCGAAGGCGGCACCCTTAAACTGTGATATCTTGTCCGACGTCTCAAGAATGTCGCAGTTTCTGATACGTGCGTATTTTTTATTATCGCATTCAACGGGAAATACCCTTCCCGTCCTGTCCGTGACCCCACCCGTGCAGCTTTTGCAGCCGACCTGCGCCCGTATGGGGCAGTTGCGGGTTATCATAAGAGGGAGCCTGCCATAGGCGTAAAAGCCTGTGGGGATAGCTTTTCCGAGAGCGGAAAACTGCGCCGCCTTCATCTCAAAGGAAGCGGTGATGTCCGAAAGTCCAAGCTTTGCATATTCCTTCACGGCATAGGAGTTTGTGACATTAAGCCCCGTACCCCCGTGAATGTGCACATCGCCAAGCTCCTTCAGCACACCCAGATGGGTAAAATTCCCGCATACAAAATGTTCACAGCCCCTTGCTTTGATTTCGGAAAGCTCACGTAAAAGCCCATCCTCATCGGTAACGATATCGGGCAGCGACACAGCAATTTTTTCGGGCGGAATGTCCTCGGGAAGTCCTTTGCAAATACTAAAAGGTACAATAACAAGCTCCGCATATCCGATCGCCATACGAACAGTATCAATATTGCCTGACATCACACGAATGACGGGCTCTGCCACATCATTTCCCGAAACGACCTTATCGGGAGAATGACCTGTCATATCATAACGGGGCGTATTCCTTTCGATCATCAGCCTGTCGCACCGGGAAACCGCTTCCCTGCGCAGTCTGTTAAGCTCCGAGGCAGGCAGCGTGATACCCGTGTCTATCCTGCACCTGATGTCTTCAAGCACGTATCTCGTGCCCCCGAGCTTAGAAAGCTGCTTTGTCACATCATCGGGAGTAAGGCACCTGTTTCTTGCAGCCTCGGGCACCATACCAATTACCTCGCCCCTGATATCACCCGAAGAAAAACGCAGAGACGAGGGCTTTCCCTCTTCAAGTGTAAACTCAAAGCTAATGCCGCCGCTTTTTTTCTCGTCCTTGTAAAGAGCAGAAAGTACGGGCAATACCCTGTCTGCCGAGACAACGTCCTCCTTGCGCCTGTGACCGAACATTTCCTTTCCCGTTTTCCCCGTAAGATAGCCGTCCGTAAAGCCGCTTCGTGAGAAAACCGCTTCAAGCCTTGCCATATCCTCGGAAATGTCCCTTTCCCCGTCGGCAGCCTTTCGTACAGCAGTTACAGCCGCCGCCACATACTCGGGTCTTTTCATGCGCCCCTCAATTTTAAACGAAGCGCAGCCTGCCTCCGTAAGCTCCCCGATATGGCTCACCAGAGACATATCTTTAAGCGACAGCGCATAATGCTCCTCTTTGGCAAATGCGGAAAATGGGAGCCTGCACGCCTGGGCGCACTGCCCCCTGTTGGCACTTCTCGAGCCGATAAGAGCGCTCATATAGCATTGCCCCGACAGACACATACACTGCGCCCCGTGAACGAATACCTCCGTCTCAACGCCCGTATCGCAGATCCTTTTTATCTCCGGAAGAGACAGCTCCCTTGCGGGCACTATCCTGCAAAAGCCTGCATTTTCCGCCGCTTTCGCCCCGAGCGGCGTGTGAACGGTCATCTGGGTAGAGCCGTGACGGGGCATATTCGGAACTGTCATAGCCGCAAGATACGCCCCTCCCATATCCTGTATGATAAGCCCGTCAACGCCTGCCTCGGCGCTTTTTCTGACCTCATTGCAGAACTCCTCCGCCTCGCTGTCAAAAATCACCGTATTCATGGCGCGGTATAGCTTCACTCCGTGGAGATGACAGTATTCGACGGCAGCTTTAAGCTCCTCGTCCGAAAAATTGACGGCGTTCGCTCTGGCGGAAAAAAGCTTTCCGCCCGCATAAACTCCGTCAGCGCCGCACCTTACAGCGGCATAAACGCTTTCGAGACTGCCTGCGGGAGCAAGCACCTCGGGCTTTCCTGTTTTATTCATAGGTTTTTAACGCCTTTTCTTTCTGCTTTTCCTGTTCTGAGGGGGAGGGGTCAGGTTATCATCTTGTGTATTACCGCCATCATTCTGAGCTTCTGCGCCTGTTCCTCCGTCAGCCCCTCCGTGTTCGCCGCTATCCTGTGTTTCGGAGCTTTTACTGGCGTCCGAGCCGCATTCGGCAGTCTGGGCGGGGGCTTGCGCTGTCTTTTCTTCTGCATTTACAGTCTCCGAGGGCTTTTCGGGCTCCTCGGGCGCAGCACTCTCCTTTTCGGGAGCAGTCTCTGCGGGCTTTTCCACGGTAACATTATCGGAAACCTTTTCTTCCGCTTCCGAAACCATGGCTTCCGTTTCGGAAGCCGCCTCGGGCACATTCTCCTCCGCATAGATAGTCACCGCAGGGGAGATGGTGTTTTCCAGAACAAGCTGCTCGCATTCGTAGCTGGGACGCTTTTTAAGCTCCTTTATCTCCTTTTCGAGAGCAGCTATCTTCTCCTCGAGAGCCTTGTTCTTGTCCGCAAGCTTTTCCTTTTCCTTGCGCGCCTTGGCGGTCTCCTCCACATAGGCTTTGATCTGGGTGCGGACGTTCTCGATGCTGTCCGCAGCCTTCTGAGCCTCGTCAAGAGAGGTGAGCGCAACGAATACGGCGGCATTCTGCACGCCGAAATTGGGCTTAGCCTTGACTAAGTCGCCTATCTCCTTGTCCACGCGCTTTGCAAGGGAAATGAGATAATCGGGGGTCTCGTCCGTTTGAAGATTATATTCCTTTCCGCATATCGTGACCGTAACCTTGTTTACAATATTCATTTGTCCGTTCCTTTCGGCATATATTTTTACAACTGAATTTATTATACATCATCTGCGGATAAATTTCAAGACGGTATGAAGGAATTATTTGTCATATTCCGTATTTTTTTGATTTGACTGTATACTATGCTAAGATATTTGTCGGGAAAAAGCGAGTCCATGCAGCCGTATGACAATTTCCCGACCCATGCCGACGCGCTTCGGGGTATGTATTTCCCGTACAAGCTTTTTCGGGAGATATCCCGAAATTTCCGCCAATGGAAAATTAGATTTATTGCGCCCTTATGACATTATTTGCACATTACGGGGCGTATAATCGGAATATATATCCCGAAAAAAAGAACGGTAAAAAAAGACAAACGAAAGGAAGAAAAAAGGTATGGTAACAAAAGCGGAAAAAACGGGGGAGACGGCGGTCCGCCCGTCGGGAAATGCTTTGGCGGCAAAGCAGGGCAGAAAAGCGGCGTCGGCGGTCATCTGGGCGTTTGCGGGCTTTATCATCGCGGATATGCGCATAGGCGGGGGAACGTCCCCCTTCGGAGCCTCTCTTGCGGCGGCGGGAAGTCCCCTCTGCGCTGCGGCTGCGGTTTTCGGAATGTTCGGGGCATGGGCGGCGGCAGGGAGCCTGTGGAGCCATATTGCAGAGCTTGCGGCTGCTGCGGTAACGGCGGTTTTTGTTAAGCTCTTCGGCAGAAAATGCTCTGCAAGGACCCGCGCTCTTGCGGCAGGAGCGGCTTATTTCATAAGCTCGGCGGCGGTGAGCGCGGGAAACAATGGCGACTGGATAATGTTCCTGGCAGTGTTTTTCAGAGCGGTGATGTGCTTCGGAGGGGCATACTGCCTCTGCGAAACGGTTCGGACGGTGAAAAACGGCTTTTACTCCGATGGCAGCCGGGGCAGCCGGGGCAGCCAAGGCAGCCAAGATTTCAGAGCGGCAGCCATGGGAATTACATATATGCTTCTGATATGCGCCTTGTGTACCCCCCACACGGACTTTATAAACCCCGGCAGGATAGCCGCAGGCTTCTGCACTGCCGCAGCCGCAAGGAAATTCGGAAGAGCGGGCGGAGGAGCTGTGGGGATACTTTCCGCAGGTGCATTCCTCCTTGCAGAGCAGTCTCTGGGGCGCAGCGGAGCAATGCTCGCCTTTGCGGGGCTTGTAACGGGAATGTACGCGTCAAAGGGAAAATACGCCGTAAACGCCGCCTTTATCCTTTCGGCGTTCGGCATAACGGCAGCTGCGGGAATGCCCTCGGGAACTCCGGGATTTATTGCGGATACGGGGCTTGCGGCGGCGCTGTACTGTATTATCCCCGAGGGGCTTTATCTGCCGAAGCTAAACGGCATATTCGCCTCTGAGGAAAAAGCGGATATCCGTTCGGACAAGCTGATGTTTGCGGCAAAGGTGCTTGAGGAGGTGGGGGAAGATGTTCAGACGGCTGCGGAGCTTTTTATGCGCCGTTCGGATAAGATGGGAAAGGAGCCTTATGAGGAGGTCAAGAGCAGCGTTTGCGGCAGTATTTGCACGCAGCGCAGGTGCAGTGCGGCTTGCGGCAGCATTTCGCCTGACGGTATCGAAGGCTGCTTCAAAGCCGCACAGAGCATTGCTTCGGTTTCGGGCAGGATTACTGCAAAGGAGCTGCCTGCGGGCTTCGAGGGCTGCCCGAAAAAGGATCAGATCGCTGACGGCTTCTGCCGCGCGGCGGGAGCGGAAAGGATATCCCGCCGCAGATCGGCGTACCTGCGGAGATTTTTAGAAGGGGCTTCCGAGCAGCTTTCCGCCTCCTGCGGAATGATATGTGAGCTTTCGGGGAACGGAGAAGAGGAGCTTCGTCCCGATGAGGAGCTTTCAAAGGTATTAAAAAGGCTCCTTGAGGAGGAGGGTTTTGCCGTCCGCTCGGCTCAGATAGCCTTTGACGGCAGGCGCAGACCCTTTTCCGAGGCGTTCATCACAGCTGCGGAGGGCTTTCGTGACATTCATCTCAGCGGCGTTTCCGACCGTCTTGCCGCCCTTCTGGGAGTGCGTCTCGCAAGACCCGTCACCATGCTCTGCGGCGGTGAAAACGACCGCCTGTGCCGCATAAGATGGCGTACCGAGGGCAGATATGTCCCCGACTGCGAGATAGAAGCGGAGGCGGCGGAAGGCTCCTCCTGCGGCGACAGCCACACCTGCTTCGAGGACGGTCTGGGACGTTACTACATAATCCTCTCCGACGGCATGGGCAGGGGCGGGAAGGCGGCTTCCCGAAGTGCGCTGGCGGTAAATCTTCTCCGCAGAATGATAACAGGCGGAATCGGCAGGAAAAACGCCGTGAAAATGCTCAACGTCATAATGACCGCCGCTTCCTCCGAGGAAATTTTCACCACCGTAGATATCTTCTCCGCCGACCTCTACACGGGCGAGGGCAGGCTCATCAAAATGGGAGCGGCTCCCACCGCCGTGTTTACCCGTGAGGAGGGGGAAAGCCCCGTAATGAGCGTCTACAGCGACAGCTCCGCTCCTGTGGGGATAATAAACGGACTTTCCGTCACCGAGGAGCGGATAAGCCTGAACGAAAGCTCACGGGTGCTTATGACCACCGACGGCATTGACATAACAAGCGCCGCCGTTGCCGCAGTGCTTGAGAACGAGGGACTTACCTGCGGTCAGATGTGCGGCAGGATAATGGCGGCTGCGGAGGAGACGGAGGGGGAAAGACCCGACGACAGAACAGCCGCAGTTTTCAGATTATACCCCGCATAATTTCTTCTAAATCGTTTTATTCACCAAATATTTACATTTTTATATCCTACATTAAGGAAATCTCTTGTTATATTGCACAAAGGGTATGTAAGAAATAAGTGAGATTTGTAAAACTTTTACAAGACCTCTTGTAATCTAATGCATAATCTGTTAAAATATTAGTAAGATAAGCGGAGCTGTATGACAAAACGAAAAAACAGTCCGTATTTTATATGATTTGAAAGGTGGATATATCTGTTATTATGAGTGAAAATAAGAAAACTTCCTCTATCGGAGATTATGATTTCCCGCTCTTTGTTTTCCACGAGGGCAGCAACTGCGAGGCATTCAATTTCTTCGGCGCTCACAAGGGCGTGAAGGACGGCAGGGAAGGCGTATATTTCCGTGTATGGGCGCCCAATGCCAAGTCCGTATCGCTGGTGGGCGACTTCAATAACTGGGACAGAAGGAAAAACCCCATGTACCGTCTGGACGACCCTACGGTATGGGAGATATTCATTGAGGGCGTGGAGCAGTATTTTGCATACAAATACAGCGTTGAGACCTCTCATATGAGCGTTGTGGACAAGGCAGACCCCTACGGCGCACACATGGAGCTCCGCCCCAACACCGCCACAAAATATTTCGATATCGACAGCTACGAGTGGCATGACCAGAAGTGGTACGAGTACAAGAAAAAGACCAATGTCTACAAGAGCCCCATGAACATCTACGAGGCGCATCTCGGCTCATGGAAGCAGTATGAGGACGGTTCGCCCTTCGACTATGTTAAATTTGCCCATGAAATGTCCGATTACTTAAAGGATATGGGCTACACTCACCTGGAGCTCATGCCCCTTGCGGAGTACCCCTATGACGGCTCCTGGGGCTATCAGGTCATCGGCTACTATGCTCCCACCTCGCGCTACGGCACTCCCGAGCAGTTCATGCAGATGATAGACATCTTCCACCAGAACGGCATAGGCGTTATCCTTGACTGGGTGCCCGCTCACTTCCCCAAGGACGCCGCAGGTCTCTTCGAATTTGACGGCGACTGCTGCTACGAGTACGCAGATCCCCTCAAGAAGGAGCACGCTGCCTGGGGAACCAGAGTATTCGACTACGGCAAGGGCGAGGTAAGAAGCTTCCTTATCTCAAACGCCGTTTACTGGATAGAGAAATTCCATGTGGACGGTCTGAGAGTTGACGCTGTTGCTTCAATGCTCTACCTTGACTACGACAGACGGGAGTGGAGACCCAACAAGAACGGCGGTCATGAGAACCTTGAGGCTATCGAGTTCCTGCAGAAGCTCAATACCACCGTTTTCTCCAGAAATCCCGACGTGCTGATGATAGCCGAGGAGTCCACCGCATGGCCCATGGTCACAAAGCCTGCCGATGTGGGAGGACTGGGCTTTAACTTCAAGTGGAATATGGGCTGGATGAACGACACCCTTTCCTATATGCGCACCGACCCCATCTACAGAGCGGGGGATCACGGCAAGCTCACCTTCTCCTTCTTCTATGCCTTCAGCGAGAACTTCATTCTCCCCATCTCCCACGATGAGGTAGTTCACGGAAAGGCTTCCCTTTACGGAAAGATGAGCAGCGGCACCATGGAGGGCAAATTTGCCAGCCAGAGAGCCTTTGCCTCCTATATGATCGCCCACCCCGGAAAAAAGCTCAATTTTATGGGCAATGACTTTGCGCAGGTCATCGAGTGGAACTACGAAAAGGAGCTTGACTGGATGCTCCTGGGCTTCGAGACCCACCGCAAGATGAACGATTTCTACAGAGATCTTAACAATCTCTATAAGAATACCCCCGCCTTCTGGCACGACGATGATTCCTGGGACGGCTTCAAGTGGATATGCGCCGACGATTACACTCAGAGCGTCATATCCTTCAGGCGAATCGACAATTCCGACCCCGAAAAGCCTGCCGAGATAATCGTTGTCTGCAACTTCGTTCCCGTCAAGAGGAGCGATTACAGGATAGGCGTTCCCTACGAGGGTACATACGAGCAGATATTCTCCACCGACGATATCAAATACGGCGGCAGCGGAGAGGTGGACAACGGCAGGATAAAGGCAAAGGAATATTCAATGCACGGCTGCGATTATTCCATCAGCCTTACCATTCCCGGGCTGTCCGCAATGTTCTTCAAGTATGTTCCCCCGAAGCGCAGGAAAAAGACAGGCGAGAAGATCGACGTTACCGAGACCGCTTCTGTAAAGGAAACAGCTTCTAAGAAAACAGCTTCCAAGCCTTCTGCAAAGAAAACTGCCGGAAAGACGGCGGCAAAGAAGCCTGCTTCTGCGAAAAAGACTGCTTCCCAAAAAACGGCAGCGGAAAAGTCTCCCGAAGAGGCTCCCAAAAAGCGGGGCCGCAGACCCAAGAACGATAAATCAGCGGAGTAAAATCGGGAACCTCGTTTAAACCTCCTTCTCGGCAAATTTTCTATGACTTTGTTCGTCTTCTGCGTTGACAAACCTTGTAATACATCAAGTATTACGGCGGTAACTGCTTGCAGTTGCAGCTGCCATTGAAGCCAAACAAAGTCATGGACGAAAATTTGCTCGAGTCCCGGTTTAAACGAGAACCCCAACCGCATAATACCGAAAGGAAGGATTTTAAAGATGTACACTAAAAAAGAATGCGTCGCAATGCTTTTGGCAGGCGGACAGGGCAGCCGTCTGTATGCCCTCACACAGGATATGGCAAAGCCTGCCGTTCCCTACGGAGGAAAATACAGGATAATCGATTTCCCCCTCTCCAACTGCGTTAACTCGGGCATAGATACCGTGGGTGTTCTCACCCAGTATCAGCCTCTGGTCCTTAACGATTATATCGGAAACGGCCAGCCCTGGGACCTTGATAAGCAGTACGGCGGCGCTCACTGCCTGCCTCCTTATCAGACCGCTCTGGGCGCAGAGTGGTACAAGGGCACCGCAAACGCCATTTACCAGAACATCGCTTTCGTTGACCGCTACAATCCCGATTATGTTGTAGTTCTTTCCGGCGACCACATCTACAAGATGGATTACAACGTAATGCTCAGCTACCACAAGGAGAAGAACGCCGCTGCCACTATCGCCGTTCTGGACGTTCCCATGGAGGAGGCTTCACGCTTCGGCATTATGATAACCGACGACGACGGCAACATCGTGGACTTTGAGGAAAAGCCCAAGAACCCCCGCTCCACCCTTGCTTCAATGGGTATCTACATCTTTACCTGGAGCAAGCTGAGACAGTACCTCATCGACAATGAGAACAACCCCGATGAGGACAAGGATTTCGGCAAGGCTATCATTCCCAATATGATGAACGCAGGCGAGAAGCTTGTTGCATGGACCTTTGACGGCTACTGGAAGGACGTCGGAACTCTTGACTCCCTCTGGGAAGCAAATATGGACCTTCTTAACCCCAATATCCCCATCGACCTTTATGACCCCGACTGGAAGATGTATTCCAGAAACCCCGTTCTCCCTCCTCAGTACATAGGCGACAATGCCAACGTTGAGAACTCTATGATAGCAGAGGGCTGCAACATTGACGGAAATATCGACTTCTCCGTTATCTACGAGGGAGTTACCATTGAAAAGGGTGCTACCGTTACCGACTCCATCATTATGCCCGGCACCGTTATCAAGGAGGGCGCAGTGGTCGAGTATGCCATCGTGGGCGAGAACAGCATCATCGAAAAGGGCGCACACGTGGGCGCACGTCCCGAAACGGTGGAAAACCGCGACGACTGGGGCATTGCAGTCATCGGAAACAAGATAACCATTTCTGAGGGTCAGGTCGTTGGTCCCAAGCAGATGGTCCCCGATATCAAGAAGAAGTAAGAGCTTTCACGGAAGGAAGGTTAATATACAATGAGCTTAAATAAAAAGATACTGGGCGTAATTTTCGCCAATATGCACGAGGACGTAGTTCCCGAGCTTACCCGTCAGAGAACAATGGGCTCGGTCATGTTCGGCGGCAGATACAGACTTATCGATTTCACCCTCTCCAATATGGCAAATTCGGGCATTGACGAGGTGGGCGTTGTTACCAAGTCCAACTATCAGTCCCTCCTTGACCACTTAGGCTCCGGCAGAGAGTGGGATATGTCAAGAAAGAACGGCGGACTTCATCTGCTGCCTCCTTTCTCGAACCTCACCAGCGGTATGTACAGAGGCAGACTTGAGGCTCTTTACGGAATTACCGATTTTATCCGTCATTCCGACGCAGACTATGTTATCATGTCCGACTGCGACGTTGTAACAAGCCTTGACTACAACAAGCTTTATGACGCTCATGTAAAGAGCGGCGCAGATATCACCGCTGTTTACGCAAAGTCCTACCTTGACCTTGACGCTGCCGCTCATACCAACGTTTTCGGCATTGACACAGACGGACGCATCAACAACGTCCTCATCAATCCCGAGATAAGCGGCGAGTGCAATATCTCCCTCAACACCTATATCATCTCCAAGCCCCTGCTCATGAGCATGATAACAGACGGTGCCGCAAAGGGCGTTTACAGCTTTGCAAAGAGCATTCTCCAGGCTCAGTGCAGCAGATACAAGATAATGACCTACAAGCACGAGGGATATTTCTCCAAGATAACCTCCATCAAGAGCTACTATGACGCAAATATGGCTCTCCTGAGCACCGAAAACAGAAAGGGACTCTTCCCCGACAATGCTCCCGTTTACACCAAGATACGCGATAATCCTCCCGCAAAATTCGCTATCGGCGCAAAGGTAAAGAACTCCCTTATCGCTGACGGCTGTATTATCGAGGGCACAGTCGAGAACTCCATTCTGTTCAGAGGAGCAAAGGTGGCAAAGGGCGCTGTTGTCAAGGATTCCATCATTATGCAGGACAGCATTATCGGCAAAAACTGCAGCATAAGCTGTGTTATCACCGACAAGGTCGTTAATATTTCCGACCAGAAGATACTTACAGGCTCTGCAAATTACCCCATCTACATCGGCAAGGGCGCAGAGATCTGAGAAGTTTCAATCAAAAGCCAGCACAGGCTTGATATCAAAGTATGACGTCGAGCCTGCGGCTTAGTTTCCGCAGGCTCGGTTTTTCTGAGAGAAAGATTTTTGATTTGCGGCAATTATACCTTCCGAGAGAAAGGATTTGAATATATATGAGAATACTGTACACAGCTTCCGAAGCGCTTCCCTATGCGGCTTCGGGAGGACTGGCAGATGTGGCGGGCTCCCTGCCTGCGGCTCTGTGCAAGGCGGGACACGACTGTCGCGTAGTTCTGCCCTTATACAAAAGCGTTAAGCCCGAACTCCGCGAAAAGCTTAAATTCGTCAAGAACTTCACCGTGGACGTGGGCTGGAGAAAGCAGTACTGCGGCGTGTTCGAGGGCGAGGCAAACGGCGTTACCTACTACCTCCTCGATAACGAGTATTACTATGCAAGAGACGGACTTTACGGCTTTTACGACGACTGCGAGAGATTTGTATTCCTCTCCCGCGCGGTTCTTGAGCTTATCAAGCAGATAGACTGGAAACCCCAGATAATCAACTGCAACGACTGGCAGACCGCTCTTGTTCCCGTTTATTACCAGACCTACTACAAATTCCAGTACGGCTATGAGGACATCAAGACCGTTTTCACCATTCACAACATTCAGTATCAGGGTCGGTACGGCATGGACGTTATCAACGATATTATGGGCATACCTATGTACCATGCAAAGCTCCTTGAGTATGACGGCGCGGTGAACCTTATGAAGGCAGCCTTTGAGACCGCCGATAAGATAACCACCGTTTCCCCGAGTTATGCCTGGGAGATACTTGACCCATGGTATTCTCACGGTCTTGACAGGGCGCTCACCAACAAGCAGTACAAGCTCTGCGGTTTCCTCAACGGCATTGACACCACTCTTTACGACCCCGAGCACGACCCCCTTCTCCCCGCACATTTCACTGCCGATGATATCTCGGGCAAGGCAAAGTGCAAGACTGAGCTTATGAAGTCGTTGAAGCTTGCCTCGGGCGACGAGCCCCTTATCGGCATTATCACAAGGTTTGTTTCCCACAAGGGTATAGACCTTATCAAGTATGTGTTCGAGGAAATGCTGAGTCTGGGCTGCAAATTTGCGGTGCTGGGCGCAGGCGAGAAGATATACGAGGACTTCTTCAAGGAGATGGCATGGAGATATCCCGACAAGGTAAGCGTTACTCTGGGCTTTGTGCCCGACCTTGCAAGGAAGATATATGCAGGCGCGGATATGTTCCTTATGCCCTCCCAGAGCGAGCCCTGCGGTCTGGCGCAGATGATATCCATGCGCTACGGCACCCTGCCCATCGTAAGAGAGACGGGCGGACTCAGAGACAGCGTAAGAGACGCGGGCGGCGAGAACGGCAACGGCTTTACCTTCAAGACCTACAACGCTCACGATATGCTGAACGCCGTAAACAGAGCCTGCGACTATTATCAGGACAAGGAAGCATGGGCTAAGATAGTCAGCGAGACTATGAAAAATGATTTCAGCTGGGATAATTCCGCAAAGCTGTACATCGGTCTTTACAAGGAGCTTGCAGGGGAAGAATAACAGGCAGAAAATAATTCTCAGACCCGGGCGCGCTGTTCGGGTCTGATTTTCAGCCCATAGCGCATTATGCGGTATCGAAACAAGCGTAAGTATAATAAAATTTAGCACAATGACAATTGACAACGTTTTCATATTGTGGTATAATTTTACATAAGTTAAATAATTCATCGGGAGTATCATAAATTTTTGAAAGGGAAATTGGAATGGAAAACTGTGCATTTTGCAGGGGCGTTATGACTTTTCTGGAAAAGATAAATGAGAATGCTGTTGATATGGACAATGCCATCGGTGAAGTATGCAAGGCTCTTGAGCTTGCTGCAGGGGATCTCAGACTGGGCAGAGTGCAGCTGTCTCTCTCCGCTCCTCCCAATGAGTTTGAGCCTGAGGGGGTCGTCAAAAGCGGCGAAATGTTTCTGAGTCCCGAAGGATATGAGAATGACGGAGTGGTAATAAATTATACGACTCATGAGGGCGGAAAGGTCGTTTCAGAATTTATGCCTGTCAGGGGCGAAAAGTGGAACGATGAGGAAAAGGCTATGATAAGCCTGATTTCCAAAAACTGTTATATAATCACAGGCAGAGCAAGAGTTATGTCCCTTATGGAAAAAAGCCTGTACATCGACCGTATGACGGGTATCTGCAACACTGAGGGCTTTATGAAATACGGCGGTATGCTGGTTGCAAGGCATCAGCTTGTTAACTATGCCGCTGCTTTTATCAATATCAAGAATTTCAAATATGTAAATCAGCTTTTCGGCAGCAGGCAGGGCGATGTGCTGCTGAAGAAATTTTCCCTGGCAATGGATAAATTTGTAAAGGACGACGGCAAATTTGCCAGACTGGGCGGAGATAATTTCGTCCTCCTTATCAAAAAGGGCAGGATAACCGACCTTCGCGCCTTTGTGGACGCTCTTTCCTTTGAGATGGGCGAGGGCGAGATGAAGCAGCTTTATAATCTCAGGCTCCGTATGGGCATTTATGAGGCTGTGGAGACCGATACCATGGGGGATATCATGAACAAGTCCTCCATAGCCTTCAACGCCGCAAAAAGCGACGAGCGCAAGGACGTTGTGTTCTTCTCCCCCCTGCATCTGGAAGAGGCTATACATAAAAAGAAGATCTCCACGCTGTTCCCCATGGCTCTGGAAAGCGGCGAGTTTGTGGTCTATTACCAGCCGAAGGTCCGCCTTTCGGACAACAAGCTCTGCGGCTGCGAGGCGCTTTGCCGATGGGTGAGAGACGGGCAGATTGTTCCCCCCATGGATTTTATCCCCGTTCTCGAGACAGAGGGCAGCATATGCAGGCTGGATTTCTTCGTTTTTGAAGCGGTCTGCGCCGATATAAAGCGTTGGCTGGAAATGGGACTTGACCCCGTCAGGGTATCGGTGAACTTCTCCAAGCGCCATCTTCACAATCAGCGCCTTGCCGACCAGATACTTGGCATTATCAGAAAGTACGGTATAGACGGCAGATATATCGAAGTTGAGCTAACGGAGATGACAGGCGCCGAGGACCTTACCGCCATGAGCGTTTTTGTGGAGAGAATGAAGGACAACGGTGTTGCCACCTCCATCGACGATTTCGGAACGGGTTATTCCTCGCTTAATCTCTTAAAGGACCTTGACGTGGACGTTATCAAGCTGGACAAGTCCTTCTTCACTAATATAAACGAGTCTGACGGCGGCATTTCCACCGACAGGATAGTTGTCAAGAACATTGTTAATATGGTGAACGAGCTGAATATGGAGGCAGTTTCCGAGGGCGTTGAAACTCACGCACAGGCGGAGTTCCTGCGTGATAATCATTGCAGCATGGCACAGGGCTTCCTCTTCGACCGTCCCCTTCCCAAGGAAGAGTTTGAAAAAAGACTTTCCGATGAAAGCTTTTATGCGGATAAGGGCTAATATCTTTTAAAAAAATGACCCCGGGCTGCGGCTGATTTAAAACCGCAGCTCGGGGTCATTCGTTTATGTATTATACTAATTCTAAATCGTTCTATAGACAAAGCCGACAGATAGAATAAGTCCAGTCTAGGAAAGCGACCGCAGGCGGGCTTGCCGCCCGGCAAGGGAGCTTGACGACGAATGGGCTTATTCTAGCCGAGGATTTGTCTATAGGTTGATTGAGAATTAGTATCATTCCATAGCGTCCTTCAGGCTCTTTACAAATTCTCCCACAGCCTTCGGGGAATTTGCGCCGTTTGCCTCCATTATCCGCACAATGGCGCTGCCCACGATAACTCCGTCGCAGTAGGCGGACATTTTTTTTGCCTGCTCGGGGCTTGAAATGCCAAATCCCACGCAGCAGGGGCATTTTGCATTTTCCTTTATCAGTCCGAAAAATTCGTCGAAATCCGTCTTGAATTCGGAGCGGACGCCTGTTACGCCGTTTGAGGAAACGCAGTATAAAAATCCTTCCGAATCTGCGGCAATACGCTTTATCCTGTCGTGGGAGGCAGGGGAAACAAGGTTGATGTTATGCACACCGTACTTCTGCGCCGCAGGAAGTATCTCCTCCCTCTCCTCATAGGGCATATCGGGAACGATAACGCCGTCAACGCCCTTTTCTTTGCACAGGGAGAAGAATTTTTCGGTGCCGTACACGAAAATGGTGTTCAGATACATCATAAGGATAAGAGGCTTGTCGGTCTCTTTGCGTATCTCGTCCACAGCGGCAAATATCCTGTCAAGAGTAGTGCCGCCCTTCAGAGAGCGGAGAGAGGACTTCTGAATGGTAACGCCCTCGGCAATGGGGTCGGAGAATGGAACGCCCAGCTCGATTATATCCGCGCCCTTATCAAACATTTCAAGAGCGGTCTTTACGGTGGTGTCCATATCGGGGTCGCCTGCGGTGATGAAGGTCACAAGAGCCTTTTTTTCCTGAGCTTTAAGCTCCCCGAAGCATTTATCTATACGGTTCATAGTGATAAATATCCTTTCTTTGTAAAATCATGAGTTTTCGATGTTATGACCTCTGTAGCGTGCAACGGAGTAAACGTCCTTGTCCCCTCTGCCCGAGAGGTTGATGACGATTATCTGCTCCTTGCCCATTGTGGGAGCTATCTTCATTGCCGCAGAAACTGCATGGGCGGACTCGATTGCGGGGATAATTCCCTCGGTCTTTGAGAGATATTCAAAGGCGCACACAGCCTCTTCATCGGTAACGGGAACATATTCCGCTCTGCCTGTTTTCCAGAGGTTTGCGTGCTCGGGGCCTATGCCGGGGTAGTCAAGACCTGCGGAAATGGAGTAAACGGGAGCTATCTGACCGAATTTATCCTGCAAAAACATTGACTTCATTCCGTGGAAAATTCCCACGCTGCCGCAGGAGAGAGTTGCGGCGGTGTCGGCGGTGTTTATACCTCTGCCTGCCGCCTCTGCGCCCACAAGCCTTACAGATTTGTCGGGGATAAAGTCATAGAATGCTCCCATGGCATTGGAGCCGCCGCCTACGCAGGCAACCACGCAGTCGGGAAGCCTGCCCTCGCGCTCCATAAGCTCAGCCTTTATCTCCTCGCCCACGATCTTCTGGAAATCCCTTACCATTTCGGGGTAGGGGTGGGGTCCCATTACGGAGCCTATGCAGTAGAATGTGGTCTCGATATTTGTACACCAGTCTCTCATTGCCTCGTTGATGGCGTCCTTGAGGGTGCAGGTGCCGCTGCTGACGGGAACTACCTTTGCGCCTAAAAGCTCCATTCGGTAAACATTGAGGGACTGCCTTTTGGTGTCCTCCTCGCCCATATATACGCAGCACTCAAGCCCCATAAGAGCGCATACCGTCGCGGTGGCAACGCCGTGCTGACCTGCTCCCGTTTCTGCAATGATGCGCTTTTTGCCCATACGCTTTGCAAGGAGGATCTGTCCGAGAACATTGTTTATCTTGTGCGCGCCTGTGTGGTTCAAGTCCTCGCGCTTGATGTACACCTTTGCGCCGCCCAGATCTTCTGTCATATGCTTTGCAAAGTAGAGCATTGAGGGGCGGTTCGCATAGTTTTTGTACAGCTCCGCAAGCTCAGCCTTGAAATCGGGGTCGTCCTTGTATTTATCATATGCCTCTTCAAGCTCGTGAACGGCGTTCATTACAGTTTCGGGAACGTACTGTCCGCCGAACTCGCCAAATCTTCCAATCCTATTCATATCTGTATTCCTTTCTGCGTTATATCGCGGTAAAGCTCTGTTATCCTGCGTATCTTTTCCCTGTCCTTCACGCCGTCCGTCTCAACGGAGCCCGAAAGGTCGATATCCGGACAAATTTTCAGAGCCGCACCTATATTATCCTCGCCTATTCCTCCTGCAAGGAAATAGGGGAGGGAAATGTTCGTGTTTTTGATGATGTCCCAGTCTGCCACAATGCCTGTGCCGCCAACGGCGTTTTTTACAAAGCTGTCAAGGAGCAGGCGGTCACAGCCCAGCTTTTCGGCACGGAGTATATCCTCCGATGAACGGACTCTGACGGCTTTCCATATCTCGCAGCTTACCGGGAGGGAGCGGATATATTCCCCGTCCTCGTCTCCGTGAAGCTGTATCACATCAAGCCCGAGCCTTTCTGCGGCGCACTTCACATTCTCCCCGGGCTCGTTTACGAATACGCCCACCTTTTTTATCCGCTTGTCAAGAAGCCTTGAAAGCTCCTCGGCGGTGGTCATATCCACCGTTCTGCGAAAGCCCTCGGTGAGTATCATTCCGATGTAATCGGGAAGAAACTCGTTTACGATACTCACGTCCTCCCGCCGCCTTATTCCGCAAAGCTTTATCATACGCCCTCCCTGAGAGACTTCATACATTCGGAAATGCCCGTCAGACCGCTTCTCATAAGAGTTTCACCGATAAGCACTCCGTCAGCGCCCCATGAGCGGGCGGATATCATATGCTCGTTGTTTTTTATTCCGCTTTCGCACACAAGAAGTGTTCCCTCGGGGATAAGCCCCGCAAGACGCTTGGTGTTTTCGATATCCACCTCAAAGGTTTTCAGATTTCGGTTATTCACCCCGATGATATCGCAGCCCATTCTCACAAGGCGGAGCACCTCTGTATCATCGTGAGCCTCGCAGAGAACGTCAAGTCCCAGCAAGTGAGCCAGGTCATACAGCGGCTTGAACTCCTCGTCTGTGAGCAGGGCGGCAATGAGCAGAACTGCGTCTGCGCCGATCGCCTTTGCCTCATATATCTGATACTCGTCAAATATAAAGTCCTTGCGGAGAAGGGGAATGTTCACATTTTTTCTGATATCCGAAAGGTACTTTGACGAGCCCCGGAAATAATGCTCCTCTGTGAGGCAGGATATTGCCTTTGCCCCTGCCTTTTCGTATTCACGGGCAATTTTTACGGGGTCAAAATCGGGCTGGATAAGTCCCTTTGAGGGGGACGCCTTCTTTACCTCGGCAATGACCGAAAGTCCCTCGTCTGCGATCGATTTTTTGAAGCTGTGAACGGGAAATGCGGCATTTGCTGCACGCTTTTTCATCTCAGCGGGGGAGACAGCCGCCTTTTCCCTTTCAAGCTGTTCTTTTCTCTTTGCTGCTATTTCATCAAGTATCATATCAAACCTCGTTTGTAAATGCTTTCATCTCATTAAGCTTTGCGAGAGCCTTGCCGCTGTCTATCATCTCTTTGGCAATATTGACGCCCTCTGCGATATCCTTTGCGCCTCCTGCGCAGTAGATCGCGCAGCCTGCATTAAGGATAACTGTATTTCTCTTTGCGCTCATGTCCTTTCCGCTTAAAATGTCAAGGGTTATCCGTGCGTTTTCCTCGGGTGTGCCGCCCTTTAAGTCATCGGGTGTGCAGTATTCAAAGCCGTAGTCATGGGGGTCGATGTCGTAGTTTGTTATCTTGCCGTTCTTTACCTCGCAGACGTGGGTAACGCCTGTCATGGTTATCTCGTCAAGTCCGTCGCTGCCGTTTACCACCATTGCGCCCTTTATGCCAAGGCGGATAAGCACGTTTGCCATAAGGTCGGCAAGCTTTTCGTCGTAAATTCCCAGGACGATATAATCGGCAAGAGCGGGATTTGTGAGGGGACCTAAGATATTGAAGAAGGTGCGGCAGCCTATTTCCTTGCGGACGGGAGCCACAAATCTCATTGCACCGTGGAAAAACTGTGCAAAGAGGAATGCGATGCCTGTTTTCTCAAGGCACTTTGCCGCATTTTCGGGGGAGAGCTTGATGTTTACGCCCAGGGCGTCAAGGCAGTCTGCGGCGCCGCTCTTGCTGGAAGCGGCTCTGTTGCCGTGCTTTGCCACGTTTATACCTGCTGCGGCGATAACAAAGGAGGAGGTGGTGGAGATATTGAAGGTGCCTGCCATATCGCCGCCTGTGCCCACGATATCCACAGCTGAACGGAAGCCCTCTATCACAGCCGCCTTGCTTCTCATACCTTTTGCAAAGCCTGTTATTTCAGTGATGGTCTCGCCCTTCATGCGCATATCTATAAGGAACGCGGCTATCTGAGCGGGGGTAGCGGCGTCGCTCATAATGATGTTCATTGCGTCAAAGGCTTCCTCCTCGGTGAGGTCGGAGCCGTCAACGGCTTTGGCGATGTATTTTTTCAGAGCGCTTCTCTTCTCCATGGGAATGGGTGAAACGCCTGCGCCTGTGGTCTTTACTCCCACCACCTGAGTGAGGAAATTGGAGATGATATTCACGCCCATTTCCGCAAGGATCGACTCGGGGTGGAACTGCACGCCGTAAATGGGATATTCCTTATGCGCCACAGCCATGATCTCTCCGTCCTCGGTCTCGGCGGTTATTTTAAGGCACTCGGGGAGGGATTCTCTTTCGATTATGATAGAATGATATCTTGCGGCGGTTATCTTATCGGGGAGACCCGAAAAAATGGGGCAGGAGCTGTCTATCTTTATTACGGAGGATTTTCCGTGCATGGGAGCCTTTGCTCTGACGATATTTCCGCCGAATGCCTCGCCTATGGACTGATGTCCGAGGCAGATGCCGAAGATGGGGAGCTTTCCTGCGAAATACTTTATTGCTTCAACGGATATGCCTGCGTCCTTGGGATAGGAGGGACCGGGGGAGATGACCAGTGCCTCGGGAGCCATTTTTTCTATCTCGGGAATGGTTATCTCGTCGTTTCTGAAAACCTTGATATCGTTATAAAGGCTTGCCATTGCCTGATATACGTTATAGGTGAAGCTGTCGTAGTTATCTATCATTACTATCATAGCGGATTTTCCTTTCTTATGATGTTACTTTGTTCGAGGCTCGGCAATGCGCCCAAAGGCGCATTGTGTTAAGGGCAAGCCCTTAACAATCCCTGGGGAATGTGTCTTGTTCCAAGCCCGCCCTCTATCGCAGGGCGGGCTTGTTTACAAGACCAATCCCCTCCCCCAAAACAGTCCACAGGACTGTTTTGGGGTTCACCCCTTTGCGGAGCTCTTGCAAGGATAAGGAGTTTCGCAGATAAACTCTGTTTATCATTGCGGAAGGGCGACAAGGGGGCGATGTGTCTTGCCCACAAGACAAGCCCCCTTGACCCCTGCAAGCCTTTGGAAAAGGCTTGAGCGAAACTTTTATCTTTTGGGGACAATTTCGTATGTGGGGACTTTACATTTGTGCGGCTCCGTTCAGTGCGTTAAGCACTGCTGCTGCCTTACGTTTGGTTTCCTCATACTCATTTTCGGGAATGCTGTCATAGACGATTCCTGCGCCTGCCTGGACATATGCCTTGCCGTTTCTGAAAAGCACTGTTCTGATGGCGATACAGGTATCGATATCTCCCGAGAATGCCATATAGCCCACTGTGCCGCCGTAAAGTCCGCGCTTTACGTTCTCAAGGCTGTCGATTATCTCCATAGCCTTTACCTTGGGTGCGCCCGACAGCGTTCCTGCGGGGAGGACGGACATCAGTGCGTCAACGGGAGTTCTGCCCTCTGCAAGCTGTCCCTCAACGTCGGAAACAAGGTGCATTACCTTTGAATAGCGCTCGACTCTCATAAAGTCTGTTACCTTCACCGTTCCCGGGGCGCAGACTCTTCCCACGTCGTTTCTGCCCAGGTCAACAAGCATGGTATGCTCTGCTCTTTCCTTGGGGTCGTTTTTGAGCTTCTTCTCAAACTCGATATCCTCGTCTGCCGTTGCGCCTCTGGGATATGTGCCTGCGATGGGCTTATTGAGGACAACGCCGTCCGTAACGCTTACCAGCATTTCGGGAGACGCGCCTGCGATGCAGTAATCCTTATGGTCGAAGTAGTAAAGGTACGGGGAGGGATTTGTGGAGCGGAGCATTCTGTAGACATCGAAGGGGTCGGGGGGATTTTCCGCTTCAAAGCGCTGGGAGATAACTATCTGGCTGATATCGCCGTCCGTGATATGCTCTCTGCACTTTTCAACCATCTCGCAGAACTGCTCTTTGGTGTAATTTGACCTGACGGTTATCTCCGCAGGGGTGAGCACCTTGGGAGCGGGCTCGGGAACGTATCTGCAAAGGAGCTTTCCCAGCTTCTCCGCTCTGTCTCCGAGGCTTTCGTACATCATCTCAGCCGCCTTGTCAAAGCTTTCGCCCGATTTTTCAGCCAGCTCCTCTATGGCTTCCTTATCCATATTGAGGATAATTACCGCTCTGTTTGAAAGGTGGTCATAGGCGACTATCTCGTTGTAGATGAACATATTTGCGTCGGGCATATCAAGGTCATCATTCGGTATATTTGTCAGCTTCTTTTCGTAATATCTCGCCATATCGTAGCCGAAATATCCGATAAGACCGCCTGTGAGCTTGGGATAGTTTATAAACTTGGGGGACTTGTATTTCTCCATGATATCCGAGAAAAGCCTTACGGGGTCGGAAGCGTCCTTAACTTCCTTTCTGCCGTCGGAGTAAATGATATCCGCCTGCTTATTTTTTACACGTATCTCCGCCTTGGGCGCGAGACCTATGTAGGAATAGCGTCCCCAGCGGTTTGAGTTGTCCACCGACTCAAGGATAAAGCAGTTTTCGTAATTTTCCTTGAGTATCGCGAACATTCTCACGGGGGTGAAGCTGTCTGTCAGCAGCTCGTAAAAAACAGGCACTGTGCCATAGTTTTTCAGATATTCTTTTGTCTCTTCAAGTGCGGGATACATCATAATAAACCTTCCTTTCTGATAATAACAAAAAAGTCTGCCGTCCTCTGACAATACACAAACGTGTATCATCAAGGGACGACAGACATTACTTACATTATCCGCCGTGGTGCCACCCAGGTTGCAATGGAGCTTTATACCCATTGCCTCTTATCGGGTATCTGTGCCAAATATAAAAGCATTACCGAAAAATTCGATAATGCTGTACTTTTTCTGACAAGAAATAAAAGTACGCAGCATTTCGCATCAATACCCTTTCCTTTTACGCAGGAATTACGGCTCAGGCTACTATTTGCATAACAAAATTCACCCTGCTCCTCACAAACCCATTCACATCTGCTGTTCATATCGGACTTCCACCAATGACCGACTCTCTGTAATGCCGTCACAAATGCTACTTGCTTTTGTTCATAGGATTTTATTCATATTAAATTGTAAATTCAGTATACCACCCGAATTTTAATTTGTCAATAGGCATATTGGCAATATTGTAATATCCTACAAAAATCTATATCAGATTTGTAGGATATTACAATATTATATCTTTTATTCATCTTCGGTATGCTTGGGGTGAGCGCTGACAAGGTTTATCGCCTTGAGTATTTCGATGTCGATATCCGCATTTTTCTGGGGGAGCATACTGTTTATCCTTTTAAACAGCATTCCCTCCGCAGTATTTACATATGCGGGCTTGATGTTGTTGAGAGCTATTGCCATCATATCGCACACGCATTTTTCGCATTTGCAGCAGTCGTATTCCTTTAATAGCTCGGGCAGTCTCTGTTTTACAATTTCCTCGTTAGCGTTTACCAGCATTTTAGCCGTCCCCTTTCAAGCTGAATTTAAGCGTCGATACCCCTGTTAATTATTTCAATACACATTCTGCCGTTGTGGTAAGGGCATTTCCACTCGTTTACCATTGTGAACTTAGGCATTGGCTTGCCGTTATAATCCACCTCAGCCCACCATTCGCCGCCCGGACGCTTATCTATCTGAACATCTCTTATCCAGCCCCAGATATTTGCCGCAGCCTCAAGGAACTTCTTATCGCCGCTGTGCTGATATGCATTCACAAAGCCCACAACAGACTCTGCCTGCACCCACCAAACGCGCTTCTTATCTATCTCAGTCTTGTCCCGCTCGTTGTTAAGGGAGTTGTTCTCATATGCGATATCAAGGATATTTTCCGAAATGCGCAGATCGATCCCTGCCCATTTATCTATGTACTCCTTTTCGCCCAGAACGTCGCAGGCGCGGTCAATGAGCCAGCTTGCTTCGATATCGTGACCGTAGGAATGGATATCGCCGATAACGTTCAGCTCCCTGTCGAAGAACACCAGAAGCTTGTTATTTTCGCTGTCGAATATCTTCTTTTCGCTGATGTCAAGGAGGAATCTGAGCCTTGCCTTGACTCTTTCATCGCCGCTTGCTTCGAAAAGAACGGTGTAGCCCTCGATAAGGTGGAGGACAGTGTTCATGGTCTTGTCAGCCATAAGTCCGTTTTCGCTGAGAGCGTCATTCTCAATGAGCTGCCAGTTTATGTCAAAGGCTTCCATATATGCCACATCGTCGGTGCATTTTTTCTCCACAGTCTCGAAAAGCTCAAATGCAAGGTCGAGAGCCGCTTTATCCTTGCAGGCAAGGTAATAGGTGGACAGGGCATAGATAGCGAACGCCTGATTATAGGTGTGCTTCATGCTGTCCATAACGGTGCCGTCGTAGTTCATCATCCAGTAAACGCCGCCGTTTTCCCTGTCTACGCACTTGTCTCTCAGGAACTCATAGGCGTGGCGGGCATTGTCAAGGTTCTTTTCGCCGCCTACTGTGCGGTAGCAGGAGGAATAGAACCAGAGTATTCTTGAATTGAGGATAACGCCCTTGCCGCCCTTTTTGTCAAGGTTGAGTTCGTTGTCCATCTGACCGTAAAAGCCGCCGTATTCATCGTCTCTGAGAGCGTCCCAGAATGGGATGATGTGGTTTAAAAGCTCGTTTTTTACTTCATTTATAAGCATTGCTTTTCCTCTTTTCTTGTATATATGCCTCCGCATTCGGTTCCTTTAAGAAGTCTCCTGCTTACGCTGAAACGGCTTTCGGAAACCTTGCCGTCCTTTACAATTACACAGAAGTATCCATAATTTCCCGATTTTTCCGTGCCGCCCATCAGACAGCGGAGAAATTTTACAATATCTTCCTCCAAGCCGTCAAGGAGAGCGTATTCGTAATAATTCCGATAATTGCTTTCCTCCCAGGTGGAGTATGCCAGACTGCCGCTGTAAACTCCGTCCGAAATAATGACGTTTTTCTTTACTTCGCATTTTGTCATATATGTGGCAAAATTTGTATAGACAAGCTTTGCGTTGGAATTTGCAGTCCCTCGCTCGCAGCCTGAGCAGCCGTAGGGGTCAATAAGCCCGTACCCAAAATATTCGGTAAAGGGCAAAAGTACAACGAAAAGGATAATGCCGATAACGGTCAAAGGAATAATATGCTTTTTTCGTCTCGGTATCACCCTTGTCATACCCTCACACCCATCTATTACTTGAGGTCACGTCCGCAGCAGTTCTTGTATTTCTTGCCGCTGCCGCAGGGGCAGGGATCGTTTCTGCCGACCTTCTTGACGCGTCTGGGCTCGTTTGAATAGCTGCCGTCGCCCTGAGTTTCCATAGGCTGTGCAACTCTTTCTCTCTTAGGCTCCTCGTTGCCCTTTACCTGAATGGTAAAGAGCAGTCTTACGGTGTCCTCGCGGATAGACTCGATCATTGCGTCGAACATCTCGAAGCCCTCATAGCGGTATTCAACAACGGGGTTCTTCTGACCGAAGGCTCTGAGACCGATACCTCTTCTCAGCTCCTCCATATCGTCGATATGAGCCATCCACTTGAGGTCAACTACCTTGAGGAGGATAACTCTCTCAAGCTCTCTGAGCATATCGCTGCCCATATCCTTTTCGCGCTTCTCGTAATATGCATTTGCTCTTTCGGTGAGCATATCGATAAGCTTTTCCTTGGTAAGGCTGCCCAGCTCCTCGGGAGTGTAGTGGAAATCGTCGGGAGTGGTAAGGAGACCTGCAAAATGCTCTCTCAGTCCGGTCAGGTTCCACTCGTCCTGGACGGTATTGTCGATTATATAGAGGTTCACGCCGTCGGTTACCCAGTCCTTTATCATCTTCTGGATATATTCGTGGATATCCTCGCCGTTTAATACCTTGGCTCTCTGCTCGTAAATGATAGCTCTCTGGGTGGACATAACGTCGTCGTAGTTGAGGACGTTCTTTCTGATGGCGAAGTTTCTGCCCTCCACCTTCTTCTGGGAGGACTCGATGACCTTTGAGAGCATTTTGGACTCGATGGGCATATCCTCGTCTATGTTCATATTTGTCATCATCATCTGGAGACGCTCGCCGCCGAACAGTCTCATGAGATCGTCCTCAAGGGAGAGGAAGAAGCAGCTTTCGCCCTCGTCGCCCTGACGGCCCGCACGTCCGCGGAGCTGATTGTCGATACGTCTGGACTCGTGGCGCTCGGTACCCAGAATGTAAAGACCGCCTGCGGCTCTTACCTTGTCCGCCTGACCCTTTATCTGCTCCAGGTGCTTTGCGTAGAGCTTCTTGTACTCCTCACGTGCCGCAAGAATTTCCTCGTCATCGGTGTCGGCATAGCTTATAGCCTCGCTGATAAGCTCGTCCTCCATGCCTGCGCGCTTCATATCAGCCTTTGCAAGGAACTCGGCGTTACCGCCAAGGAGGATATCGGTGCCTCGTCCTGCCATATTGGTGGCGATGGTAACGGCTCCCAGCTGACCTGCCTGTGCAACTATCTCGGCTTCCTTTGCGTGCTGCTTTGCATTCAGCACGTTATGCTTGATGCCCCTCTTGGAGAGCATTTTGGAAAGTATCTCGGATTTTTCGATGGAAATGGTACCGACCAGAACAGGCTGACCCTTTTCGTGGCACTCCACAATTCTGTCGATAACAGCCTTGAACTTTGCGTTCTCGGTCTTGTATACCACATCGGGGTGGTCGATACGCTGAACGGGACGGTTTGTGGGTATCTCGATAACGTCCAGCTTGTAAATTTCCCTGAACTCGTCCTCCTCGGTCATAGCCGTACCTGTCATACCCGACAGCTTGTGGTAGAGACGGAAGAAGTTCTGGAAGGTGATGGAGGCAAGGGTCTTGGACTCGTGGGCTACCTTTACGCCCTCCTTTGCCTCAATAGCCTGGTGGAGACCGTCATTATAGCGGCGGCCCATCATCAGACGGCCTGTAAATTCGTCAACGATAACTATCTCGCCCTCGTTTACAACGTAGTCGATATCCTTTTTCATTACGCCGTTTGCCTTGAGAGCCTGATTTACGTGGTGGAGAAGGGTGGAGTTCTCTGCGTCGTAGAGGTTTACCACGTTAAAGTATTTCTCCGCCTTCTTAACGCCCTGACGGGTGATGGTGGCGGTCTTTGCCTTTTCGTCGATGATGTAGTCGCAGTCCTCGGCAATTTCCTCCTGGTCGGTCTTGGTGTCCATTTCCGCAACTACAAAGGGCTTTAAGCTCTTTGCGAATTTATCCGCAAGGGTATACCACTCGGTGGACTTGTCGCCTCTGCCCGAGATGATAAGAGGAGTTCTGGCTTCATCGATAAGGATAGAGTCCACCTCGTCCACGATGGCAAAATTAAATTCTCTCTGTACCTTTTCACTCTTGTAGATGACCATATTGTCACGGAGGTAGTCGAAGCCGAATTCGTTGTTGGTACCGTAGGTGATGTCGCAGCTGTAGGCTTCGCGGCGCTCGTCATTGGTCAGGTCGTGGAGTATGCAGCCGATGGTGAGACCTAAGTATCTGTAGACCTTGCCCATTTCCTCGGACTGGGATTTTGCAAGGTAGTCATTTACCGTTACAACGTGAACGCCCTTGCCTTCGAGAGCGTTGAGATAGGAGGCACAGCAGGCAACGAGGGTCTTACCTTCACCTGTTCTCATCTCGGCAATTCTGCCCTGATGAAGAACGATGGCACCGATTATCTGCACGGGATAGGGCTTCTTGCCAAGAACTCTGTATGCCGCTTCTCTAACGGTGGCAAGTGCCTCGGGGAGGATATCGTCAAGGGTCTCGCCGTTTGCGAGCCTTTCCTTAAATTCGGGGGTCTTTGCTTTCAGTTCTTTTTCGCTGAGCTTTGTGTACTCCTCGTCAAGGTCCAGGACCTTCTGCTTGATAGGGTCGATCTTTTTAAGCTCTCTCTTGCTGTAGTTTCCGAAAAGTCCGTCTAAAATTCCCATTCTTTTTATTCCACCTTATTTATATTATTATATAGCGTAAATTCATTGCATAAAAGTGATAATGCATAAATACGCACAACTATGCTTATATATTATTATAGCGCATAATTCAAGGCGTGTCAATATATTTTTTTGTGGGCAAATAATTAAGGGCGATATGTGAAAATGTGTCCGTCTCACGAATACAGCAGTATTCCCCAAAAGGACAAGGAGCAGGGGAGAAAAATTTGTCTTATATGGCAATTGACCGAAGGAGAAAAATAGGATATAATGTAATAGTCGCATATTATATGTAATATTTATACGATAAAGGGAACGAGCCTTATTATGGCACCCCTTATATATATTCATAAAATGGAGAAGATAGTATTATGGAAAACACCAAGGTTGTCAAGTTCGGCGGAAGCTCTCTTGCCGACGCAGGACAGTTCCGCAAGGTTGCGGATATCGTTCTTTCCGACCCCGCAAGAAGATTTGTTGTTGCCTCCGCCCCCGGAAAGCGCTTCAACGGTGATACGAAGGTCACCGATATGCTTTACGGCTGCTACGAGCTTGCCGTTAAGGGAGAAGATTTCGACAAGGAGTTTGCGGCGATCGAAGAGCGCTTCAACTCTATCATAAACGAGCTTGGCATCGAGCTTTCCTTAGCAGACGAGTTTGCAAACATCAAGAATGCCTTTGCTCACCGCGCAGGAAGAGACTATGCCGCAAGCCGCGGCGAATACCTGAACTCCATCGTTCTGGCGAAATTCTTAGGCTTTGATTTTATCGACCCTGCGGGATATATCCGTTTTGACGAGAAGGGCACATTTGACCTTGAGACAACACGCTCCCTGCTGGCTCCGAGACTTGCTTCCTCCGCTCACGCAGTTATCCCCGGTTTCTACGGCTCAATGCCCAACGATACCATCAAGACCTTCTCAAGAGGCGGCTCGGACGTTACAGGCTCTATCGTTGCCAATGCGGTGAATGCCGTTATCTACGAGAACTGGACCGACGTAAGCGGCTTCCTTATCTGCGACCCGAGAATTATCGATAACCCCCAGCCTATCACAACCATCACCTACAGAGAGCTGAGAGAGCTTGCTTATATGGGCGCGGGAGTTCTTCACGAGGACGCTATATTCCCCGTAAGAAAAGCGGGTATCCCCATCAACATCAAGAACACCAACCACCCCGAGGACAGAGGCACCTTCATCGTTGCCGAGACTGCGGAGACATCAAAGTACACCATTACGGGTATCGCAGGCAAGAAGGGCTTCTCAGTTATCCAGATAGAAAAGGATATGATGAACGCCGAGCTGGGCTTCGGCAGAAACGTTCTCAGAGTGCTTGAGAAAAACGGTCTCTGCTTCGAGCATATGCCTTCGGGTATCGACACAATGAGCATTGTGGTAAATTCCGAGGCGCTTATCGGCAAGGAGAAGGCTATCATTGACGAGATAAACTTCCGCTGCCACCCCGACAAGCTTGAGATAGAAAATAATCTTGCTCTTATCGCCGTTGTGGGACGGAGCATGAGAAAGGCAAGAGGTACCGCGGGCAGACTGTTCAGCGCCCTTGCTCATGCAAGAGTAAACGTTAAGATGATAGACCAGGGCTCCTCCGAGCTCAACATCATCATCGGAGTTGAGGAGGAGGACTTCGAGACTGCCACAAGAGCTATCTACGATATGTTCGTGCTGCCTCAGGAGTAACCCCTCGTTTATATGGATTTGTACAATGATGTGCAGAGGGTATAAGTCCGCTGCACATTTTGTCTATAAAGCCTTTGAAAGGAATGATAAAATATGGATAAGCTCTATGCTGCCTATACGGATAACAACAGGATAGACCCTAAATATTACGATAAATTCAGCGTTAAGAGGGGACTCAGGAACCCCGACGGCTCGGGCGTTATGGCAGGCGTTACCAACATATGCAACGTTCACGGATATGTGCTCAACGAGGGCGAAAAATCCCCCGACGAGGGAAAGCTTGTATTCAGAGGCTACAATATCAATGACCTTGTGGAGAACGTTGTGGCTGAAAACCGCTTCGGCTATGAGGAGATAGCATATCTTCTCCTGGGGGGCAAGCTTCCCGACAGCTCTGAGCTTGAGAATTTCCGCAGGCTCCTTGATGAAAACAGAGAGCTTCCCGACGGATTTTTTGAGGATATGATCCTCAAGGCTCCTTCCAAGAACATTATGAACAAGATGTCCCGTTCGGTGCTGGCGCTTTATTCATATGATGACTGTCCCGATGATACGGGGGCAAAGCATGAGGTGGATACGGCTGTCTCCATCATCGCAAAGATGCCCGTAATTATGGTTGACGCTTACAATGTTAAGCAGAGATATTACAATCACGGCACTATGTTCATGCACCCACTTATCCCCGGTCTGTCCACCGCCGAGACCATTCTTTCACTGCTTCGCCCCGACAGGCAGTACACCGACGAGGAGGCAAAGCTCCTTGACATTATGCTCATGCTCCACGCAGAGCACGGCGGCGGAAACAACTCCACCTTTACCTGCCGTGTGCTCACATCTTCGGGCACAGACCCCTATGCGGCTTATTCCGCAGCTATCGGCTCACTCAAGGGTCCCCGTCACGGCGGCGCAAACCACAAGGTACTTGAGATGCAGCGCTGCGTAATGGACAACGTTCAGCACTGGGACAACGAGGGCGAGGTGGCTGATTTCCTTACAAAGATACTGAAAAAGGAAGCGGGTGACGGCAGCGGTCTTATTTACGGCATGGGTCACGCTGTGTACACCCTTTCCGACCCCAGAGCAGTTATCCTCAAGAAGAATGCGGAGAAGATGGCGATAGGCAGTGAATTTGAGCCCGAATACAGGCTCCTTGAGACCATTGAGCGCCTCACTCCCGAGCTTTTCAAGACTGTGAGAGGCAACGACAAGAATATGTGCGCAAATGTGGATATGTACAGCGGCTTTGTTTACAAGATGCTGGGCATTCCCGAGGACCTGTACACGCCTTTGTTTGCTACCTCCCGTATGGCAGGCTGGTGCGCTCACCGCTTTGAGGAGGCTATGACCGGCAAGAGGATCATTCGTCCCGCTTACAAGAGCGTAAGCAAGGAAAAGAGCTATGTTAAGCTTGGTGACAGATAAACAGATGATATAAATGCATACAGCCGCTTCCGTTTTTTTGTGACGGGAGCGGCTGTGTTTTTATTCCTCACTGTTCAATTTCTCAACGACCTTATTGTTTCTTATAGCGTACAATCCCACGATGCAAAAGCTAATATAGACCAGTCCGATATAAAGCCTGAAAAAAATGCTCATTGAATAGAACCATGACATATACATGATACCAAGTGCCAGATATAAGATAATTATGCCTTTTTTGCCCCATGCTTTCGCAAATTTTTCACGCATCAGTCCCTTTGAAGAGGTCTTTGCCGCATAGAAAATGTACATAGTCATATCAATAAGCTCAATTATTATGCCAAATACCGACAGCGGGACATTAGTGTTATCTCCCAACTCGGCAGTTGCCATCATTGCCATGGATATAATAATCCATATCCAGAATGAGGTCTTAAAAATCCCGAAGGTAAGCTTGTACGATTCTGCCTTCTGCATTTCGTCAAGTCCCTTATCACTGATAAGATCGCCTGCGGTTTCCTGCGGCTCAATTCCTATTGAAGCAGGGTCAAATAGTTTTTCTTTTTTATTGCTCATGGTTTACTCCTCATTTCCCCAAAATAATTCATCAAGTGTTTTTCCGAGCGCCTTGCATATATCGATGCAAAGCTTTAATGTGGGGTTGTAGTCACCCTTTTCAATGGCGTTTATTGTCTGCCTTGAGACTCCCACTGTCTCGGCAAGCTGCTGCTGAGACATATCCAGTGCCGCTCGTGCGGATTTTAGCTTCAGGTTTTTTGCCATTTTATCGCCTGCCTTTTCTTAACTGTAACTATATTATAGCACATAGATTACATTATGTCAAGTATATACGACATAATATCGTGTATATTTTTCTGTTTGTAAATTATATTTATATGGTAATAATGTATAATACTAATCTTTAGTATAAAAAATGCAATCAGCACAAACATTCTACAGAATATTTGTGCTGATTGCATATTGACAATGAACAAATGTTTTGCTATAATATTATTATCGGATCGTTTATAGGGGCTGTAATTGCACCTGTCGGCGCGGAGACAAAGCTGCTGTTTTGCACGAACTTACAGCGCGACCTCGCCGCGGGTCGACACCCGCCGACACCCGCCGACACCCGCCGACACCCGCCGTCACCCGCTCAGTGGGCGGAATTAAGCTTGCTGCCCTTGTTTACGTCTACGGCGGTGGCACCGAAATAGTTTACCACCTTTTTGCTTTTGGCGGTACGGGTCATTTCGGCGTAGGTCTCGTCCCGCAGATTTTCAAGCCGCTCGATGGCGAGCCTGTCGTTTTTCTTGATGGTGTCGGTAAGCTCTTTCAGCTCTTCGATCTTTTTCGACAGCTCCAGCATAGAGCCTGACAGTCCCTCTATCTCCCGGAAGGAAAGGAGGGCGTTTATAGTGTCCTTGCGCTCGATGGACTGGGAGTTTATCAGGCTGCGCATTTCCATTGAGATGCCGTCTACGGCGGTCACGATGTCCTGACGCTGTCTGATGAGGTCGCCTACTCCGTCGATGTCCTCGTAAATTATTCTGGAGGTGATGTCATTATAGTGCCTTAGCTGCTCGATCTTTTTGTCCACCAGCCCTAAAAGCCTCGGGTCCATAGGCTGACCTCCCTTATTTTACTTGTTTGCTTGCCTCGAAAAATGCGTCTCTTATCTCGGTTATCATCGGGAGGATCTCCTTGAGTATCTCGGTGTCCTTTTTCACATTCGCCTGAACAAGCTTCTCGCGGAAATACTGATACAGAGCCGCCAGATTGTCGGATATCTCGTATTTCACCTTGAGATGCGCGTCTAAGGCGTCAATGATATCGCTTGCACGCATTATGGAATTGTGCGCCTTGAGAATGTCCTTGTCCTCAATGAAGATTATCGCCTTGTTTATCTCGGTGATAGCCTTGTCATAGAGGGCGATGAGAAGCTGGGCAGGGGTCATTGTGGTGACCGATTGCTGCATATATTTCTGATAGGGGTTCATTTTTATGATTATCCTTTCTGGGGAGCGCTGCTCCGAGCTTTTCGCTCAGAGCAGGACTCTGTTTGGAAATCCGTATTATCAGCCTGTTGTGCTTGTGCCGAAGAGGGAAGAGGACTGATTGTTCATTGTGGAGATGTAGGACTCAAGAGTGGAATATCTGTTCCACAGCCTCTCCTGCTCCTTTTCGTATCTGTCGTTTAATCTGTCGATAAGGCTCTGGAGACTTGTTATCTGGTTGTATATCAGATTTTTGCTGTCCGAACGGGTATTTGCCACACCTGCCATTGCGGTGAGGGTTCCCTTTGCATAGCCGTTTTTGTTGGTGTTGGTGTCGATAGCGGCATTTATTGCGTTATTCAGAACTGTTCCCAGACCGTTCTTGGAATCGGTGAAGAAATTTGCGATCTCGTCGCCGTACTTCTCAATAGCTGCGTCAAGAGCACTTTCGTCCTTGATTATAAGCTTGCCGTACTCGGTATAATCGGTGGAGGTGTCGATACCGAGAGCCTGAATGGTCATTCCGTTCACGTTTGCACCGCCCACAGCCTGACGTATCTGAGTGAACACCTTGGAAAGAGTGCTGTCGTGGTAGAGGAGACCTGTTTTTGCCTGCTCTTCCCACTTCTCTATCTCGTCGGTGTCCATTTCCTCCTTCTGGTCGTCGGTAAGGGGATCGTAGTATTCGCCCTTGCTCTTGGGACGCTTGGTATTGAGCTGGTCATTGACCTTGTCGAGCAGTTCGTTATAGGCTTCTACAAACTGTACGATAGTGTCCTTTATCCTGCTTGTATCCTTAGAAACATTGACGGTTATCTCTTCGGCATTGCCGTTTCTGATATCGTCCTCGGTAAACTCCTTGACATCGTTTATGCTGAAGGTGGTTCCCTGGACTGCAAAGCTGTTTGAGGCGCTTTCGAGAGTAATGCCGTTGATGGTTATCTGTGCGTTGGAGCCTCTGATGTCCAGGTCGCCTGCGTTATCCACGCCGCTGAGGGTAGTTGTGCCGAAAAGCTTTTTGATGGCTTCTCCGCTCTCGCCTTCAAATTCAAGAGTGTTCTTTCCTGTTACGGATAATACGCCATTGTCAGCGTCGTATGCAAAATATCCCGAATTTACAAGGTCATTTATTGTTACCTTTCCATCATCGCCTGTGCCTGCTATATTGACAGCAGTGCCGTTTACGGTCATGGTCAAATTATCCGTATCGGCAATGACGCGGTCACCTGAATAGGCGGTCTCGGTATAGTTTGAGGAAGCTCCGTCAACGGCGATGCTGCCCGAAGCCTCAACGGATACAGCTTCGTCCTCTGCGGGAGTGAAGGTTATCCTTGCGCCTGTATCGGCGGATACCTCGACCGAGAAGGTGCCGCTTCCGTCGGGGAAGGAAGCCTTGTATGCATCGTTCAGAGCGTCGGCTATTTCATCGCTTGTGTATTTCTTATAGTCCTTCTCAATGCCCATTGCACTGAGCTGATCTTCTTCGGTAACGTCCTCAAGGTCGCTGCCGCCCACGTTTACCACGCCCTCGGCGGACACGGTCATAACGGTCTCGAACTTATCGTCGGCGTCCTTCTTTGCATAGATCGTGCTGCCGTCCTGAGTGTAGCGGTATATCTGATTGCCGTCAGCGTCGGTATAGAGCTTTGCGCTTATTTCGCTGTCGTTCACGGTTATCTTTTCGGTGTTCTGCTTCTGAGTGAGGCCTGTTACCGCTAAGGTCTTTCCGTTTATGGTGATACTGTCACCCGAAGCAAAGCCGGTCTCGGAGGCGGTGAAGTCAAAGCTTGTGATGCTGTCGTTGATGTTCTTGTCGGTAAGACCGGTGGCAGCGGTGGGAGCTATTCCAAGCTCATCGCCCAGATTGAAAAGGGAGTTGAGAAGATTGCCGCCTGTCTGGCAGATCTTAAGCTCCTTGCCTGCGCCTGTCTGGTTGGTTTTAAGCTCGAAGGACTGGCTCAGAGCATTGAAGCTCATAGTTACGCCAGCGTCTGACTTGTTTATGGTGTTCATCATGTCCTTGACGGTGGTGTTTCTGTCAAAGGAGAAGCTTTCGCCGTTTATGGAAAATTCGAATTTATCACCCGAAAGCTCCCTGGCAAAGTCAAGGCTGCCAAGTGCGGAGGTGGAGGATATCATATTGGACGCATCGTTTTTAAGTCCCACAGCGTCGTTGTAGCCTACGGTGAAGATATGGGAGACCTTATCGTCTGCGGCATTTTCGATGGTGAGCTTGTTGGTGCCGTCCTTGAAGGAGAATTTTGCAGCGCTTATTTTTCCGAAGGATTCGTTTAATGCGGTGAGGAAGTTATCCTTGGCATTTGCGCCGCCCTCGAAGGTTATGTTCCTTGCGGAGCCGTCAAGAGTTACGGTAACGGTGTTGCTGCCTTCAGAGGCTTTTGAAAAATCAAGCTCGACAGTACCTGCGGAGGCTTTTGTTCCCGAAAGTGTGGCTGCCTTTGCTGTTTTTACGGAGGTGATGGAATAATTTCCTGCCACTGCGCTTGTGGAGGCTGCCACGATGAGGGAATCGTCCGATGAAACTGCCTTGTTGGATTTCATTACCGCATTGGCTCTGACAGAGGAAGAGGACTCGATATTAAGATACTTTTTCTTAAAATCGGACATTGCGGTTATTATGTTTCTGTAAGCCTCCTGCTTCCACTGGAGAGTCTGGAGCTTCTGCTTTCTTGTATCAAGGGAATTTTTGGTATTGGCAACGCCTGCCTTTACTAAGGACTCGATATCGAGACCCGAGGCGAGACCTGTCATTCTGGTTATTTCGTGTGTTGTTGCCATATGAATGACCGTCCTTTCAAAATGATGTTTCGATTTATTTTATCTCATTGAGCTGAGTGGGGGTATCGGTAAGAAACTTGTTCATAAAGTCGGCGGAGACCTTATTTACCGCCGCCTGAACGTTAAAGCCTCTGGACTCGAACATTTCCGAGCGGATTATCTTAACGTCCTTGGGAGCGCTTATTGCCAGCCTGACCTTATCCTTGCCCGCTTCGACCACGTTTACCACAACGTCATCGCCGATATGTATCCCCTCGCCCGTTTTTCGGGTAATTATCAGCATAATTTAGTCCTCCTTATTTTTGGCGAATACGGGGAATTTTATGGGGTAATCGTCGGCGGCTATGACCTGCGCCGCTTTATTGTTTTTTGTATTGATGATGATGGGACTTTTGAGGTTTACGGTGGCGTCCATATTATTCTCGGGGATAACGGAGATAACGTAGAATTTTGCGTCTCTGTCGTCCTCCATCTCAAGGACCGCCACGTCCTCATCGGCTACCGTTACCTGATAGTCGGCGCAGAACTCAAGCGGGTCGAAGAGGATAAAGCAAAGATTGGGATTTTCGGTGCTCTGGAGCCAGACGGGGCATTTTCCGCTGCCTAAGGGGGAGATGAGGATATAATCCTTATATTCCTCAAAGGCGAATATTCCCTGGGGGAAGGTTATTATTTCGGAAGGCGAGATCTCGATCTCGTCAAAATCCCTGGTTTTTACAGTTATTCTGCTGATAGTTTCGTTCATAATCATTCCTCATATCCCGGAGCGGCGCTTCTTGGGAAGTAGATCGGCTCGCCCGTATATTCGATCTCTACCTTGGGGCGCTGGTTCACGATAAACTCAACGGTTCCCGGGACGAACTCAAGCTGTGCTGTGGGGCTTGTATTCCAGTCCATATTAAGCTGCTCTGCCTTGTAGTTTATGCTGAGGGTATTGCCCGACCAGCTTATGTCGGGGCCTTCCTTGGGGAGAAATTCCATTATTGTCTCCATTGTCCTGCTTGCCTTGGAGGCGGCGATGGAGGCGGGTGTGGCTTCGAAATTGCCCAGGGCGTTGCCGTCATTTACGATGTTGGCTATCGCCTGATATGCCACCCTTATGCCCTTTTCTGCCTCGTCCTTGGCAAAGGTGTCGATATTTTTGTGACCGTAGCCGAGGCTTTCCCTTGCGGCGGTGTTGTCGATATGCACCTTGATGGGATCTGCGGTTATCTGCATTCCGCCGGGGCTTTTGGAGATCTGGACGGTTGGAGCGGGAGTGTCAAGCTTCAGCTCCGCGCGGGTAACGTTAATTTCCACATTTATGGGGATAGATGTGATGTTAAGAAGCTGATCCATAGCTTCGTCCTCCTTCTTTCAGTTTTAGTATTATACAAAATCGAAAATGCTCTTGGGGATAATTCCCGAACCGAGGGAAAGGGAAGCGTTGTATGCCGCTTCGATGGATTTCATATTGGTGATCTCTTCCTCAATGTCCACGCCCTCCAGGGTGTTCTGCTTTTCGGAGAGGCTTATGCGGTAGACGTCGTTGCGGTCGATGTACATCTGCATATTGTTCTGCTTTACGCCTAAGGTGGTGATGGCGTCGAGCACCTTGGAGTTTGCCTCGTCAAGCTTGTCGATATAGCGGTTGACGGAAGTGATATCGCCCTTTCTCAGAGCTGCCGCAGCGTCATATACAAGCTGGATAAGATTGAGGGAGTCATTGTCCTTATCGGTGCCGCAGCCTGTTATCTGAGCGCCGTTGAGGCTCATATCCAGTGCGGTGGCGGGGTTTATTACGCCGTTTTCGTCATACTTCACGCCAAGTCCGATATCCACATAAATGGGGGTTGTTCCCGGGAAACCGTCTGCTCCGCCGCTTTCGGAGGGGCATTTGATGGTCTTTTCAGCCACAAGCTTGCCCTTATCGTCATAATACTTGATAGTGCTGCCGTTTACTGCATTTTTGAGGTCCTCTCCCATGAGGTTTACGGGTACATCGTTGTAGCAGACTATTTTGGCGGGAAGCTCGGAGTTTTTGTCGGGTTCGCTGTAATATATCATATCATCGGAAGTAACATTGTCGCTTATTACATTGCCGTCGGCATCGAACTCGCTTCCGAAGTTCTTGGTCGTGCCGTCGGGCATTGTTATCTCGACTCTGGAATAAACGGTGAAGGGGGTCTTGTCATTGCTTGCGGAGCCGAACATCTGCCTTGTGGCGAAGTCGGTGTTCATATCCTGGACAATATGCTCAGCCTGCTGCTCAAGCTCGAGAGCAATGGCGTCAAGCTCGGTTTGGTCCATAGTATCCTGAACGGATACTATCTTTGCCTTAATGTTAAGGTAGGTCTTGTCTGCGATATCGTAAAGAGCGTCCTCTGCTGCGTAGAAAAAGTCCTTTGCAGTCTTGAGGTTTTCGTCGTAGATATCCAGATTTTCAAGGGATTTTCTTACGTGAGCAGCCTTTGCCGCAGAGGGGGAGTCCTCGCTGGCGCGGTTGTATTTTCTCTGGGTGAGTATCTTGGTCTGGGATTTCAGATAGTTTGAAAGCAGACTGTTATAGCTGTTCAAAAACGCTCCGCTGAACGCATTATTTGTAACTCTCATTGGAAATCAGCTCCTTATTTTATCAAAGTCCCACTTTTCCTGTGCCGTTTATCAGCTTGTCAAGGCACTCGTCAAGGGCGGATATCATTCGGGAAATGGCGTTGTACCACTTCTGGTAGTTCATCATATTCACGCCCTCTTCGTCCATGCTTACGCCCATTACCTCGTCTCTTGCGTCTGAAACGCTCTTGAGCATAATATTGGTGGAGTCAAAGCTGCCCAGCTCATACTCAAGGTCGCCGCCGATGGTCTGACCGTAATACTGGATAAAGCCTTCAAAGGTATATTCATCGGGTTCGTTGCCGAACTTGTACTTGCCCTCGAAAGCGGAGAGTATCTTGTTGATGTAGGCATTGTCGAGCTCATCGTAATTATAATCCAGATTGCCGTCTGCGTCAACAGCGGGGTGAACGCAGCGGAGAACGTTGTTTTTCCAGGACTCTGCTACCTTCATATTTGCAATGCTGCCGTCCTCGGTGGCGCCGTCCTCAAATTCGAACAATTTGAATTTAGCATCTTCAGCGCCCTTTTTGCGGACATCGGCAAGGCTCTCGTTTATCAGAGCGTCGATCTCGGCGGATTGTTCCGCAGTAAGGTCAGCCTCGTTGGCAACGCCGTTATCCGCCATATATTTGGAGGTAACATCGGCTCTGAACTTTTCCTCTGCCTTGTCAGCTGCGGTGTTCTGCTTTGCGATCTCTTCGGGAGTGTTGTTATAATCATCATAAAGGGAGTTGAATGCCTCTACTACTTTATTTGCGAAGGCTCTTATGGTCTCCTGATAATACTTGATGCCGTTGTAGCCGTTCTCCTCGACCTTGGCATAGCAGCCCTTGCCGTTGTACATATCGAAAAGACCGCTTACAGAGCCGCCTGTGAGCTTGTCGGTCTCCTCGGTGACGGTAATTGCGTAGGAGGGAGCTGTTTTGAGCTGTTCCTCGGTCATATTGTTTGTGAAGATGGGGCTGTAAGCGTCTCCCGCTTCGTCGATTATCTCCTTTTCCAGCTCGCACGCCTGCTTGACCTTGCCGCTGTAGATATAGGAGTTAAGGGTCTTGATCTTTTCGGCGAGTTCGATATTTTCCGCTATTTTCGGGGTTATCTCACGCTCGCACTTTGTCCAGCCCTTATCGGAGTTAAGGGTGCTTATGTGAAGCTCGGCAAAATCGTTTCTTTCCTGCTGTTCGTCCGAGAAGATGACGTCGGTCTTGGCATATGCGTCATTCTTAACGAGAGCGACATCTCCGAAGTATACATCATAGCTGCCGTCAGCCTGCTGCTCAACGTTGATGTTCACATACTGTGCCAGCTCGTCGCAGAGCTTGTTGAAGGTGTCCTTCAGCTCCAGGGGACCGTACTCAATTTCTGCCTGATAGCCGTCTCTGGTGGCATAAACGTTGTCCATCTGGACATAGGCGTCCTTCATCTGCTTGTTAAGGGAAGCCAGCTGCTTGAGAATGGCATTCACTCTGTCGTTGGTGACGAGAATGTCCTCTCTTGTGGAGATCTCCACATCGTTGAGCCTCATATCGAAATTCTTGATAACGTTGATGACCGAGTCGGCAGCGTTCATAGCAACGGTGGAGAGGTCCTGTCTGTCCGCGCCTGTGGCGGAGAAGGACTGGAATGCAGCCTTGAAATTTCCGAAAACGGCGGAAAGACCTGCGTCCTGGTTCTCGACATCATCGAGGATATCCTCGATATCCGCAAGAATGGTGGTCTTTGCACCTGTATCGCAAAGCTCTGAGCTGTATCTTCTCACCTTTGTATCAAGGAGCTTATCTCTTATCTGAGTAACGCCCACAGCGTCAGCGCCCTTGCCTGCGAGATTTACCTGAGTGTTGTAGCCCAGGGAGCCGGCGGTGTTTGCAACGGATACGAGATCCAGGCGCTGTCTGGTGTAGCCCTCGGTCTTTAGATTTGTGATGTTGTGTCCTGTTATATCAAGGCCCTTCTGTGCAAGCTGGAGACCGTCTCTCTGCACATAAAGTCCGAAAAATGATGAAGCCATTTTTATATCTTCCTTTCATCAAGCGTTTGTAAGTATGGTCGAACCTGCGGCGCTTTCTTTTTTTACAGCGCCCCTGCCGTTGTACGTATCAAGCTCGCCCACAGTGCTGCGGATCTTTTTCAGCCTTTCGGATACGATGATGTTGGCGGTGTCGTTCAGTTCCTTTATCTTGTATATCATCTCGGAAAGGGAGATGCGCTGCTCGTCAAGACGGGACTTGTATTCCGCGGGAGCCTCGCTTACTATCTGCTCAAAGGTCTTTGTGTTGTTATCTCCCAGAATAGCAAGGCGCTGCTTTTCCAGAGAATTGCTTTTCATAATGAACGCCTGCTCTGTTGACAGAGAAGCGGAAAGCTCCTCGATATCGCCCTTGTTCAGCATATCCATCTTGGAATATTCAAATTTTAGAAAGCTTCTGAAATGAGCGTTATACTCATCGAAGAAGGCTATCAGCGCATTGTAATCCATAAGCTCCATTCCTTTCACGAGGGGATTTGCCGTACCTTACAGCCCGAGTATAGAGTCAGCGATATCCTCGGAGGATACGCGGTAGCTGCCGTCAGCGATCTTTGCCGAAAGCTCGGCAAGTCTCTCGGCGGAAGCTGAGCTGTCTGCGGCTGCCTTTGCGGCGGTTTTCAGAGTATCGGAGAAGCTTGCTCTTGCCGATGCTGAAAATTCAGCCTTGTCGGTATTTCTTCCTTTGCCCTTCTGAGTCTTGCCGACGGGGGGCTTTGAAGCGGATTCGCTTGCGTATCTGTATGCATTGATCGCCGATGTGTAATTCTTTATTTCCATAAGATCTCCGCCTTTCTTTTTGTGAATTTACATAGTTATCCCAATGCTCTACTATATATATCGGCAGGGAGATAATAAAAATTAAGTGCTTTTGGAAATCTTTTTTATATAATAGGATTTATTTTTATACAATAAGTATAATAATGATAATATCTACATAAAGTAAAAAGCGGAGCGCAATGCTCCGCCGTAAACTTTTATTGAACGCCGTCCATATAATCTCCGATAGCTTCTATCATTGATTCGGTAAGCAGCAGCTCGGGCTCGATTATCATAATGATCTTGCCGTCAGCCTTGTAGACTCCCTTGATATATTTTCCTGTGGAGCCTGAAATGGAAGGGGCGGGGGATATCTCACTCGTGTCGAAATCCACCACAGCGCAAACCGTATCCACAACATAGCCCAGGTAATCGGACTTTGCGCTGCCCTTTGACTCGGTCACGATAATGCATATCTTGTCGGTGACCTCCATAGGGGGCTGATGGAAACGAACTCTCATATCGATAATGGGGACGATATCCCCTCTGAGATTTATAACGCCCTTGCCGTACTCGGGAAACTCGGGAACGGGGGAAATGCTTCCGCAGCCGTTGAGTATTTCCTTTACACAGCTTATTTCAATTGCGAAGGTCTGCCCCGACAGCTCGAAGGTCAGGTATTTTTCTTCCTCCACAAAGCTCAGCTCCTTTCGGGATAGTTCATTTTCTTTTTAAGCAGGCTGCTTATCTCCTCAAGGGGAGCCTCATCGCAGACTGCGCCTAATTTATAAGCCTCCATGGGCATACCATAGACCACGCAGGTCTCCTTGTTCTGACCTACCGTATATCCGCCTGCCTGACGGATAAGCAGGAGCCCTTTTGCACCGTCAGCGCCCATTCCCGTAAGGATAGCCGCAGCGGCAGCCTTGCCTGCGCATTTTGCAACGCTTGTGAACATAACGTCCACCGACGGGCAGTGACCCGAGACCTTTTCGCCCTCCTTGCTGGAAATGTAATATCCCTTGGAGTCCTTGTGAAGCTCCATATGGAAGCCGCCCGCAGCGATAACGCACATACCCTTTTTCAGCCTCATTCCGTCCGACGCTTCAAAAACCGCCAGTGAAGAGCTGCGGTTCAGGCGCTCGGCGTACATTTTGGTGAAAACGGGGGGCATATGCTGGGTTATGATGATAGGGGGGCAGTCATCGGGAAGTCCCAGAATGACCTTTTCGAGAGCGTCGGTGCCGCCTGTAGAGGCGCCGAGAGCGACTATCTCAATGCCGTTTTGGTTATACTCGGTGGGTTTGGCGGGCTTTTCCGCCGCAGCGCCGCTTCTGGGCAGGTCTGCGTGGAAGGAGGAGGAATTTCTTGTGCATATCTTTGAGATATCCGAAGCAACGTCGCGGATAAATCCGTTTACCTTTGCAGGGTCGGAGGCGTCGGGCTTTACGCGGAATGACGCAGCGCCTGCCTTGACCGCTTCCTCAGCCCTGTCCTCCCGTGAGGATATCATGATAACGGGCAATGGGTACTGCGGGAGAAGTCTTTTTAAGAATTTCACACCGTCCATTCGGGGCATTTCGATATCAAGCGTCATAATGTCGGGCTCAAGCTCAAGTATCTTGTCTCTTGCCTGGTAGGGATCTGAGGCAGTTCCGACTATTTTAATGCCGCTGTATTCCGACAGCTTTTTTTTCAGCAGCTCCGAAAATACCATAGAGTCATCTACTATGAGAACCTTGATCATTGCTTTGCTATACCTCGCTGCCTGTAAATTTTACTTTTCCCGTCTGTATATGGCGGGCTTTATGTATGAATATCTTGTGTCTCTCGAAACGTTTTCGGCGTGACCTATGAAAAGGTAGCCGCCTTTTTTGGTAACATCGTAAAATCGCTCGATAAGGGCGTTTTTGGTCTGGGCGTCGAAATAGATCATAACATTCCGGCAGCTTATGAGGTCGAAGGGCTTCTTGCAGACGATGGGATCCATAAGGTTGAACTTTTTGAAAACCACTTCACTTCTTATCCTGTCGATTACCTGATAATTGTCGCTGTCGATGCGTTTGAAGTAATTATCCACCCACTTTGACGGCAGACCCTCCAGCATTTCCTTGGAGTAAATGCCTGCCTTGGCGGTGCGGAGAACATCGGTATCAAGGTCGGTGGCGAGGATAGTAGTGTCCCAGTCAGCCTTCCTTCCGCCGAAGTATTCGTCAATGGTCATAGCTATGGTGTACGGCTCCTGCCCTGTGGAGGAGGCGGCGCACCATATACGGGCGTCCTTGTCCCTTACCGATGACTCAATATAGGGCAGCACGGTGCTTTCAAGGAATTTGAAATGCTCAGGCTCACGCATAAAGAAGGTGTGATTGGTGGTGAGCTTGTTCACCAGGCGGATAGTTTCCTTTCCGCTGCTGTCGCTGAGGGCGTAGTTGATGTAGTCGGTGAAATTATCGAAGCCGCTTGAGGAAACGATCCCCGTAAGCCGTCCCTCGATAAGCACCCGCTTTTTCTCCAGATTTATGCCGTAGTTTGTTTTAATAAATTCTACAAGGCGAAGAAAATCATTATCAGTAAGCTTCAGCATTGTATCTTTGACCCTGTCCTTTCCCGGGAGATGAGATTGCGTCAGGAAATAACGGACGCAAGTTCCAAAGCCGATTTTCTTCCGAAAGGGGCATTACTGCTCCATAACAAGCTTTTCGCAGTTAAGGAGGAGCTTGATCCCCTCGGAATTTTCGATAATATTTTTGATATAGTGGTTGGCGTTGACATTCTTGTTTGCGGGTGTGGCGCAGATCTCTTCGGGCTTTGCCGTAGTGACCTCTCTCACCCTGTCAACGATAATGCCTGCCTGATTGCTTCCGTCAAACTCGAGAACGATGATGCAGGTGCGCTCGTCGTAGGGTATCTCTTCCTTGCCGAAGCGCTTTCTCACGCTGATAATGGGCACGGTCTTGCCGCGGAGATTTATGATGCCCTTGATATAATCGGGTACCTTGGGAACAACGGTTATCTGTTCGATGCCGATTATCTCGTTGATGTACTTTATCTCAATTCCGTATACCACATCGTCGATGGTGAAGAGAAGCACCTCGCCGCCTGCGGAAACGAAATCCTTGTTTGCTTCCTTGGTGATATTGCTCATAGCTTAAACCTCCCCGAGCTTAAAATTCCGAAATGATGTTGCTTATGTCAAGAATGATGGTAATGGAGCCGTCGCCCAGAATGGAGCAGCCCGACATACCGTTCTGCTTGACATTGAAGTTGTTGAGCAGGGGCGGGAAAGGCTTTACAACGACCTGCTGTTCGCCGATAAGCTCGTCGGCAAGGAGGCAGGCGCACTTTCCGTCGGACTCCGCAAGGATGATTATGCCCGAATAGAGGTCGGTCTGAGCGCCGTCTAAGTCATAAAGCTCGTAAAGGCGGATAAGGGGATAGCATTCGCCTCTTATCATTATCATTTCCCTGCCGTCGGTGTCTCTGAGTATCTGGTTAGGTCTCAGCTTGAAGGATTCCTTGATGTAGCTGATGGGAATGGTGAAAATGGAGTTTCCGACGGAGACTTCCATTCCGTCCACGATAGACAGTGAGAGGGGGATCTTTATAATGAAGCTTGTACCCTCACCCAGCTTTGATTCAACGGAAACGGTGCCGCCGCACTTTTCGATGTTCTGGCGCACAACGTCCATACCAACGCCTCTGCCGGAATATTCGGTAACGGTCTCGTTGGTGGAGAAGCCGGGGAGCATGATGAGGTTAAGAGCTTCCTTTTCGGTGTATTCGGAACGGGGCTTTGTGAGAATGCCGTTTCTTTCGGCCTTGTCAAGGAGCTTTTCGGGGTTCATGCCCATGCCGTCATCGGCTACCACGATAACTACCTCACCGGAGGAGCTGTATGCGGAAAGGGTGATCCTGCCCTTGGGGTTCTTGCCTGCGGCGATTCGCTCGTCGGCAGTTTCCTCGATGCCGTGGTCCATGGAGTTTCTGACCATGTGCATAAGGGGGTCGTTCAGATTGTCGATGATGGACTTGTCCACCTCGGTCTCCTCACCCTCGAAAATAAGGTCAACGTCCTTGTTAAGCTTTACCTTCATATCGCGGACGATACGGGTCATCTTGTTGAATGCGCCCGAAATGGGGACCATTCGGATAGACATAACTATATCCTGAAGCTCGGAATTGAGTTTTCGGAGCTGTCTTGCAGCCTTCTGGAAATTATCCAGTCTCAGACCCTTGAGGTCGGGGTTGGAGGTGACCATAGCCTCGGTTATAACTATCTCGCCAACCATATCCAGGAGCTGGTCGAGCTTGTAAAGATTTACGCTGATAAGGGACTGCTTTGCGCCGCCCGAGGACTTGTTTTCCGCAGGCTTTTTCTCTGCGGGCTTGGCTTCGGACTTGGGAGCAGGCTTAGCCTCCGCCTGAGGAGCGGGAGCAGTCTTTTCCTCCGCCTTGGGAGCGGCAGTCTGAGCGGGTGCGGGAGCCGCAGCCGCAGCGGGAGGCGTATCGGAACCGTTTTTCAGAACGGTAACGCTTGCAACGTTGGCAGTCTCGCCGATAATTTTAAGTATAGCGTCATCACCGTAGCCCGACTTGAAATGAACGATAAAACCGTTGTCCCTGATAGTTTGGGCGGTGGACTGATTTGTTTCGATATCCGAAGGAACGAAAGCCAGCTCGTCGCACTCCTCGCGAATGTTGTTAATAACAAGGAGAGCGCGGAGATTTTCCATCTTGCAGTCCTCCACAAACTCCACCTTTGCGGTAGTGAGCGTGTATGCAGGGACCTCGGCGGTCTTTTGACCGCCCATGGAAAGCACCTCGCAGGTCTTGACGTTCATAGTGCTTGAGATAAGGCTGATGATGTCCTCGGCAGTGGTCTGGGCAGGAGTGAAATGAATGATAAAGCCGTTTTCCACAATTACCTTGGCAGTGTCGGAATTATCCTCGATATCCTCGGGCTCAAATTTGAGCATAGAGCATTCATTCCTGATGTTGTTGATGACCAGAAGAGCGCGGAGATTTTCCATCTTGCAGTCCTCTTCAAAGGTCACCTTAACGGTGGTGCTGTTGTCGCCGCCGCCCATGGTAACGGTTATCATTTCTCCGGGGTCAGCCGCAGGAGCAGCCTTTTCGGGAGCGGCAGCCTGTGCGGGAGCCGCGGGAGCGGAGGGAGCCGAAGGAGCCGCAGCGCCGCCGTTTTTGAGCATAGCCGCAAAATCCTTTATCTTAGTCATCTGCTCGCTGAAATCCGTAGGCTCGCTGTCCTCGTCCTGTACCAGGTCTATCTCCGCCTTGAGGAGGTCGGAAGCGGTGAAAACCAGGTCGTACAGAGAGCGCATATCGGAAATGACAGGCTTGTCCTCTCTTACGATGTAGAACATATCCTCGATAGCGTGAGCAAGGTGGGACATATTGTCAAGTCCCATCATAGCCGAGGAGCCTTTGATGGTGTGCATTATGCGGAAGATCTCGTTGATCTCCTCTTCACCGAAGCTGTTTTCGTTTTCAGTTTTCATTAAGATCTGGTCAAGCTGCTCCAGGAGCGAAGTGGTTTCAAATATGTACATATCCACCATTGATTCCATACCTGCTTCAAACCGAGCCATTATGTATACCGTCCTTTCTGTGGGGAATGCCTGCCTCGGCAGCGCAAAACCCTGTCCGCAGAGATTTTAAATAAATATAGTATAACGGCAGACCGTTATATAAACGGCAAGCTGCATTATTCCGAAAAACGTTTGTCCGATCGCAGGGATATGCGGGTCGGCAAAACTATACACTTATATTATACTATAAAAATTCATTAACTACAAGCGTATTTTTAAAGATAATATTTATAAGACTTGAAAAAAATCGGGGCGATTTTAGGTTATTTTTAACAAAAATAAAAAAAGAGACCCTGTAAACGTTGAAAAATGTGATTAAAATGTGATAAAATTAAGCTGAGTAATTATTTATATCCGAAAGGGGGGATAAACAGTGTCCGAGCTTATCCAGATAACCACGCCCACCGCCCCGAGAGACTATGCCCAGAACAATAACCAGAACCGTCAGAATGATGTGCGGCAGAACCCCACGGGACAGGTTTTCGACCTGGGCAATCAGATGCAGGTGGTAAAGACCAATGACCGAGGCGGGGAGAATGCCGAGCGCAACCTGAAGGACGAAGGCAGCGGAGTGCTCATGCGTTCCTCGGCGGACGCTGTAAAAAATCCCTCCTCAGCCTTAAATGCCGCCAAGGAGCTTATCTCAACGGAAGCGCTTAACCTTGTGAAGGAGAGCGGAGACGCAGAAGCTCTCAGCAAGCTTACGGAATTTGCCGCCGAGGTGATGCTAAATCCCTCAAATCTTGCCGCAGATATGGCAGCTCAGCAGAAAAACGCCACTATTTTCGGAGATAAGCTCTGGAGCGTTTTAAAGGACATTGTTGACTTTTCCGCCAAAGACGGATTTATGGGAGCGGAGGAGCTGAAAGCCGCAGTGGCAGATTTTGCAAAAGCGGCGGCAAATGTTTCCTCAAAGGACGAGATACTCAGGTCGCTCTCCGCAAATTTCAAGTTCCTCTCTCTGGAAGCGGCGCCCAGCAAGGCAGTTTCCGATGAGCTGGCAGCAGCCTCAAAAGCCCTTTCGGGACCTGATGCAGCTGCAAATTTCGCCTCCTTGAAGCCCACCTTATTGAAGCTCCTGGGCTTTACCGAGCACAGCCTCCTTTTAAATGACAATACGAAAAATCTTCTTCCCCTCATCGTCCATAATATGTCCCGCTATAACGACGATCCCGAGGCTCTTAGGGAAAGCTTCGACTCTCTGCTGATGATGACCGAGAGCCTGAACATCTCTCCCGAAGCAATGGAAAAAATGGGACTGGACAAGAATTTTTCCCCGGCAGAAAATCTGGAAAAGCTTTTCGACAGCTATATAAAGGACAACGAGTATCTTCCCCCCGAAGCGAAGCAGGCAGCGCTCATAAGCCCCGAGACCGCTTCCCATGAAGCAGGACTGCGTTCTGCGGTAAATCTCCTTGCGGCGGGAGCGAAGCATATGGCAGCCCGTATCCCCGAGGATACCCTTACAAGGGTGCTTTCAACGGTGGATTTTACCGAGGGAGACGAAGCCGTCCGAAAGCTTCTGGGAGCCGTTATCCCCAACACTCCCGCAATGAGAAACGCTCTTCAGACCGTATTTGACGAGCTTGAAGCCACAAAGGACCTTGACGCGCTTATCGACCGCCTGAATGTTATCCTTGAGAATATCGACAGCGAGAGCAGCGAAAAAATGATAAGCCTTGCCCAGGGACTTAACACCGCCCTGGGAGAAATGGCTCAGAGCGGCGAATACAAAATATCCGCCGCCACCTCAATGGAGACCCTGACGGATTTCCTTTCAAAGAATATAAACAGCAGTATCCTCCATTCCCTTTCGGGAGCCACGAAAAGCGATATGGTGCAGAATATGCTGACAGCTCCGGGGGTATTCACGCCCCTGCTCCACCAGTTCGTTCCCCTTGATGCATTCGGCATAAGAGCCTTCGGGGAGCTTTGGGTGGACCCGAAAGCGGAGGAGCTTATCGAGAATAAGAAAAAAGGCTCCCGCAGCGGCGGCGAAGGGGGCTCGCATATGCTTCTCTGCTTTGATATCGAGGACACAGGCTATTTCGAGCTTGAGATATACGAGCAGGACAGGAACATGACGGTAATGCTGCTATGTCCCGAAAAGCTTGAGAGCACCTTTGCGCCCATCAGGGAGACTATCCCGAAGATAGCGGAGGCAAACGGCTATCACGTTTCCGCCGCACTTGTGGAGGGGCTTAAAGAAAAAAGGTCTCTGGACCGGGTATTTCCGAAGCTTGGCAGTCAAAGGGGTGGACTGAATGTCAAAGTCTGATATTAAAAAAAGTGCGGCGGTGGCGCTCAAATACAATCCCGAGAAGGACTACAGCCCCATCGTGGTCGCCGCAGGACACGGTCATGCTGCCGAAAGGATAATCTCCCTTGCGGACGAAAGCGGCGTTCCCATCTACAGGGACGACAGCGCGGCGGCAGTGCTTACAATGCTTGACGTAGGGCAGGGCATACCCCCCGAGATGTATTCGGTGGTGGCGGCTATCTATGTTGAGGTAATGAAGCTTGCGAAGGAGAAAAAGGACGGCAAGGGCTGACAGGATAATTATAGCACATCTGTGCCAAAATGTCAATACATATTGAAACGTATTTTCTATAAAATCAAACTTTGTATATCTGCACAAAAACCCGATGTTAATACTGTACAATTTCATCATATATAATGATCCCCGTCTTTGCTCCCAAAGTCGGGGTTTTTTCGCATAGATTTAACACCGCTCATAAAAAAATGTGTTGATAAATTTGGGAAGATGTAGTATAATATAAGATGAATAACTATTTTTTAAGAGAGGATATGGTATTAAGTGACTAAAGCGGAAAAATTCTTTTCTGATATGAGAGATAAAAAAATAGCCTTTATCGGGGTGGGCGTGAGCCATACCGACCTTATAAAGCTTTTTTGCAAAAAAGGACTTGACGTTACCGTCTGCGATAAAAAAACAGCGGAGCAGATGAAGGAATACGATGAGCTTTCGGCAGCAGGCGCAAAATTCTCCCTCGGGGAAAGCTACCTTGAGGGAATGGCAGAGGGCTGCTATGACGTGGTTTTCCGCACTCCCGGAATGTACTACAATAACGAGACCCTCACCGCCGCAAGACACCACGGCACTGCTGTAACTTCTGAAATGGAAGTCTTTTTCGACCTCTGCCCCTGCCCCATCTATGCCGTAACAGGCTCTGACGGCAAGACCACCACCACGACCATCATCGCGGAGCTTCTCGCCGCAGAGGGAAAGACCGTACATAAGGGCGGAAATATCGGCAGAGCGCTTCTCCCCATGATCGAGGAAGTGGGGGAGAACGACGCAGCCGTAGTGGAGCTTTCCAGCTTCCAGCTCATCTCAATGAGACGTTCCCCCGATGTGGCAGCCATCACAAACATCACCCCCAATCACCTGAACGTCCACAAGGATATGCAGGAATACATCGACTCCAAGGCAAATCTCCTTCTCCATCAGAACGCCTTCGGAAAGGCAGTGCTGAGCTTTGATAATCAGACTGCAAAAGATCTTTCTCCCCTCGTAAGAGGACAGCTTGCCTATTTCAGCCGCCGCGAAAAGGTTGAAAACGGCGCCTTCCTCAGAGAGGACGGAATGCTCTGCTATAACGACTACGGCACCGTCACCCCCGTGGTGCATATGAACGATATAAAGATACCGGGACTTCACAACGTGGAAAACTACCTTACTGCCATTGCCGTTACCTGGGGTAAAGTATCCGTGGAAACAGTGCAGAAGGTGGCAAAGGAATTCGGCGGCGTTGAGCACAGAATAGAGCTTGTAAGAGAGCTTGACGGAGTAAAATACTACAACAACTCCATCGCCTCCAGCCCCACCAGAGTCATCGCCTGCCTTAATACTTTCGCACAAAAGCAGATAATGATAATGGGCGGCTCGGACAAGGGCATATCCTTCGAGCCCATGGCAGACCTTGTATGCGAAAAGGTAAAGCTCCTTATACTTATGGGTCAGACAAAGGAAAAGATAAAGGCGGCTGTTACCGCTTCTGAGAAATTCAAGGACAGCGGACTCCGGATCATCATCGTAAACGATATGGCAGAAGCCGTTAAAACCGCTCATGACCATGCTGGATCGGGCGATATAGTTTCCCTTTCTCCCGCCTGCGCAAGCTTTGATATGTACAGAATGTTCGAGGACAGGGGAAATCATTTCAAGAGCCTTGTAAACGCTCTCTGATGAAAGGAAGATCAAATGAACAAAAAAGAACTTGCGGAGCTTATTATCCGCATTGCAGACTCGGAGGGCGTTTCGGGAAATGAAACAGACACTGCCCTTCTCTGCAAAAGCGAGCTGCTCCGATATACGGATAAGGCCGAACTGAAAAATGGCAATGTCATTGCCCATTTCGGGGAAAGAAGCGATAAAAAGCCCCATGTCCTCCTTGACGCTCACCTTGACAGGGTGGGAATGATAGTCACAAGCATTACGGAGGAGGGCTTTGTGAAGGCAGACTGCATAGGCGGTCTTGACAGGCGCATTTTCCCCGCACAGAGGGTCGTGATACACGGCAGGGAGAATATAGAAGGCGTTATCTGCACCCTGCCCCCACATCTGAAAAAGGACAGCTCCGTTATGGAGAAAGATCAGATATATATCGACCCCATTTCGGACAGAGAAACGGTCAGAGAAAAAATTTCCCTCGGAGACCCTGTCTCCTTTGACTCCCCCTGCACCGAGCTTTTAAACGGACGTATCTGCGGCGCAGGACTTGACGACCGCTGCGGTATTGCTGCAATAATTAAGGCTGTTGACAGCCTTTGCGGCGAGTATGACAGCCTGCCCTATACCTTTACGGTAATGTTTTCCGCACAGGAGGAACTGGGCGAAAGGGGAGCCTGCATAGGCGCATTTGACATCGACCCCGATATTTCCATAGCAGTCGATGTAAGCTTTGCCCTCTGCGGCGGCGAGGATCCGAAAAAGTGCGGCGAGCTGTCAAAGGGCTGTATGATAGGCATTGCGCCCTCTCTTGACAGAGCCCTTTCAAATTGGTTCATAAACCGCGCAAAGGCAAATGATATACCCTATCAGCTTGAAGTGATGAACGGTACCACAGGCACCAATGCGGACAGATTTTCCGTAAATAAGTGCGGCTCAAAAGCAGTGACCCTCTCCATACCTCTCAGATATATGCACACTCCCGCCGAGGTAATAGACGTTTCCGACTGCGAGCTTACAGCGGAGCTTATCGCCGCATTTCTGAAAGCAGGTGATGTGAAATGAGCATAAATGTAAACAAGGAGCTGCTTCGTGAGCTGCTTGAAAAGCTGTGCAAAATCGACGGAGCCTCGGGACAGGAGGACAGGGTAAGAAAATTTATCCTTGACACCATCGGGGACAAATGTGAATGTCGGGTAACACCCCTTGGCTGTGTCATAGCCGAATACAAGGGAAAAAAGCCTGCCGCAAAAAAGCTGATGATATCCGCCCATATGGACGAGGTAGGGCTTATCGTAACGGGGATAAACGCCGACGGAACGCTTAACATCAACTGCATAGGCGGCGTTGAGGCGGATGCGGTTATCGGCAGACAGGTAAGGCTTGAAAGCGGCATTATGGGCGCAGTAGGCTCGAGAGCCGTCCACAATATGACCGAGGAGCAGCGCAAAACTGCCCCGAAATTCGACGGACTTTACATCGACATCGGAGCGATCGACAAGGCAGACGCCGAAAAGCAGGTCTCCCTCGGTGACTATGCGTATTTCACCTGCGGCTATGCTCAAAGAAACGGCATTATCCGCTCAAAGGCAATAGACGACAGAGCAGGCTGTGCCATAATGCTTGCAATGATACTTGAAAACGCTCTCGAATACGACTGCACCTTCACCTTTGTGACACAGGAGGAAATCGGACTTCGGGGAGCAAGGACTGCGGCATTTGAAGCAGCTCCCGACTTTGCCCTTGTCCTTGAAGCCACCACCGCCGCCGACATACCTCTTTCCGAGGGCGACAAGCGGTGCTGTAGCTTAGGAGAGGGACCCGTTGTGTCCTATATGGACAGAAGCACCCTCTATGACAGGGAGCTTTATAAGCTTTCCGTAAGGCTTGCCGAGGAGATCGGCGTAAAGCGCCAGACCAAAACGGTCATTGCAGGCGGAAACGACAGCGGAGCCATACACATAAGCCGCGGAGGAGTGCGCACCTGCGCCGTATCCGTACCCTGCCGCTATCTGCACACCCCATGCTGCGTTATAAACGAGGAGGATTATTTTGACTCCTATGCCCTGAGCCTGTCAATGGCAATGGAGATACTTTCGGGCAGGGTATGATAAAGCTTATTACAGACCCCTCGGAGCTTGTCCTTGACAAAAGCTATTACAGCGGCAGGATAGAAGCTGCCTGCAAGGCTTACGGCACGGGATATGATTTTTGCAGGCTCTACAGCTTTGACAAAGGCAGCGCACTTATCTACAACTGCTCCGCGGTCATAAGCGGAGAATGTGACGATACAGCCGAGCTTCAAAGCTTTATTATGATAAATTCCCCCGAGACTGTAGAATGTCCGCCCCATATGGCTGAAAGGCTCACCCTTGACGGCTATGAAAAACGCCGCAGAACTATGTTTGAGCGTAAAGCTGTCCCGCAGACCGAAAACTGCCCCGAAGCGGCAAGCCTTATGAAAATGTATGAAATAGTGAAATGTTCCTTCGGGGAAACGGAGCTTGATATGTGGTATGCGGATATGTCCCACCGCATACGTCACGGGGTATCAAAGGCGTATATGTACAAAAACGCCGCCTGTGCCTGCGTTGATTTTATATATGAGGGAGCGGCGTATATCTCACAGGTCGCCGTTATGCCCGCCGAAAGGGGCAAGGGCTTTGGCAGAAAAATGCTGGAAACCATATCGGGCGAGCTTTACAAAACGGGAACAGTTCCCCGTCTATGGGCATATGATGACGTTATGGGCTTTTATCGCTCTGTAGGATTTAAAGAGATCGATAAAGACTTTATTTACAAAAAGGAGATAATATAAATGGCAGAAATTTTTGACCCCAAGCCCGTTGTACAGAAGGGCTTTGAAATCGAGGAAAGAATACTCAAAGCGGCTGCAAAGGCTGAGGAAGCCTGCGAGAGCGCATTCAAGGAGATAGACCGCACCGCCAGATATAACGGCGAAAAGGTGCTCAAAGCCTTTATCGACAACAAGGTAAGCGATGTATGTATGAAGGGCAGCGCAGGCTATGGCTATGACGACCTGGGACGTGATACCCTTGACAAGGTGTTTGCCCAGTCAATGGGAGCGGAGGACGCCCTTGTGCGCCACAACATCGTTTCGGGCACCCACGCCCTCACCATTGCCCTTTTCGGAGTTCTCAGAAAGGGGGACAAAATGGTCTCCCTCACAGGCAGACCCTATGATACACTTGAAGAGGTCATCGGTCTCAGGGGCAGCGGAAACGGCTCCCTTGCAGACTATGGCGTTGAATACGAGCAGGTTGACCTTACCCCCGACGGCAAGCCCAATGTTGCGGAGATATTCCAGAAGGTAAAGGGCGCAAAGCTTGCCTATATCCAGCGTTCAAGGGGCTATTCCCTCCGTCCCTCTCTTACGGTAAACGGCATTGCGGAGATAGTCAAGGCGGCAAAGGGCGCAAACCCCGATATCATCGTAATGGTGGATAACTGCTACGGCGAATTTGTGGAGAAGTCCGAGCCTGTTTCCGCAGGAGCAGACCTGATAGTCGGCTCGCTTATCAAGAATCCCGGCGGCGGAATTGCCGAAACGGGCGGATATATCGCAGGCACAAAGAAGCTTGTGGAGCAGGTGTCCTACCGTCTTACCTGTCCCGGAGTGGGCAGAGAGGCAGGCTGCTCCCTTGACCAGAACAAGAGAATGTACCAGGGACTTTTCTATGCTCCCGAGGTGGTTGCAAACGCTCTCAAGACTGCCACATTCACAAGCGCGGTAATGACTCAGCTTGGCTATCAGTGCTATCCTGCTCCCGGTGAGCCCAGAGGGGATATCATCACCGCAGTGCTTATGAAAAACTCCCAGAACCTTATCGCATTCTGCAAGGGCATACAGAAGGGCTCGCCCGTTGACAGCTTTGTATCGCCCGAGCCATGGGATATGCCCGGCTATGACAGCCAGGTAATAATGGCGGCAGGCGCGTTCAACAACGGCGCGTCGATCGAGCTTTCCGCCGATGCCCCCCTCAGAGAACCCTACGCAGCATATGTCCAGGGCGGACTTACATACGCCACGGGCAGAATGGGCGTGCTCTGCGCATTGCAGGAGATGTTTGAGAAAAGGTGCTTAAAGCTGTTCTGAGGCGGGTGACGACCCGCGGCGGCGGGGGACGCCCCGCGCCGATAGGTACAATATCAGCCCGATAAGTCGGAATATATTGGTCAGCATATTTGTGTCGTTACCGAGCCGACAGTCTGCCGCACGAATAAATTACAGAACGTCTCGCCGCGGGGAGTCCCCCGCCGGTCTTGTAATTTCCCGACTAACCGGAATTGGCTTTATTATTTATTCTTTATAGAAATTGGTATTCTGTCATATTAAAAAGGAGGCTTCGCTATGATGTACCCGTTTTTAACTCTCGATGACGAGACAGAGATAACGCACTCCGAGCTTCTTCCGTCAGGCAAGGTCAAGGTGTATATTGAAAAGCCCGATGAAAAGGATTGCTTTCATCATATGATATGTTATCTTCCCGATTATTCCATAGATGATGTTTATGGTTTCAGCAATGATGAAGTTGACAAATATATGAATATAGTGCGGTCTACTGCACATCTGATCATGGAGTTTGCGGAAGAAGGAGGTTTTGAACGTGCCTCAGGTCTTTAAGATAGGTTCTTTTTGGGTCTATTTCTGGTCTAATGAAAATGAACCTTTAGAGCCTGTCCACGTTCACATTGCCGAGGGGAAACCGCAGGCAAACGGTACAAAGGTGTGGATAACCTCCTGCGGAAAGTGTCTTCCTGCAAACAATAACTCTCAGATACCTGAGAAGGCTCTTAGAAATATTATCAGAGTAATAGAAGCAAGAAGCGATGAGATAATTGAAAAGTGGGAAAGCTTTTTCGGAGAGATAAGATTTTATTGCTGAATATCCGCTCATATCTGATGATACGCTGAAAAAACGAGAGCAGTCGCTCTCGCTGTATATGCCATGTGCGGACTTTCATACATCTCGGTCATCACCGCCCGAAAGGATAAAAATATGAACAACAGAGAGATAATTAAGTTAAACTTGAAAAAGAACTGGCATGGGTACGAGGCATTTCTGATACTCATCGCTGCCCTTGAAGGCATGATGATGATCTATGGGGCGATAAATTTTGATTTTGGCGATATAAAGCGAAAGCTGTATTTTACCTGCTATGTGTTTTTATTCATCTGTTCGATCTTAGCGATAACCGTTAACCGCATTTGCATGAAAAGACCTAAGCTTGGAAAGGCAGCCATATCGAATGTGTGCATATACAATGGGGTGCTCATATTCTGGTCTGCCGTCATATCCGCACTGGACATAAACGGCGGGGGCTATCCCGTGACCTATATGACTATCCTTGCGGCTGTGGGAAGTATAAGCTCTCTGCCGCCACTGATATATTCCTGTTACGCATTGTGCTCATCGGCTGGAATGATAGCCATTGTTAAATTTATGGGAGAAGGCGGGACTTTCCGGCTGCATATCCCGTTTTTCCTCAATCATTTCATATTCCTGCTGGTGGTCATTGCGGTCGAGACGAGAAATTATCATACCGTAAAGCAGCAGTATCTTCTGGAACAGCAGCTTGAAAAGCTCGCCTGCATTGACGGACTGACGGGCATTTCAAACCGCCGCTCTCTTGACAGCTATATGGAAAAGCTTCTTGAGGAGGACAGTACATTTTCATTCGTTCTCCTTGATGTGGACAATTTCAAATCCATAAACGATACATACGGTCACGGGGAGGGTGACACCTCTCTCATAAGCATTGCCCATATCCTCACCGAGATATTCGGAGAGAATGTTTTCAGGTACGGCGGTGACGAATTTGCGGTTATTTCCTTTGAAAATGCCGAAGCCACAGCCGAAAAAATGGCTCTTGTGAACCGCAGGCTCAGGGAAAGAAATACCGAATATATCCTCCAGACCTGCTCGGGCGTGTATTACAATGAAGACAGTGACGATGAGCGCAGGATATTCGAGCGTGCCGATCATGCCCTTTATGAAGCAAAGCAGAACGGCAAAGCACGTTCCGTTATTTACGGCACATCGGTACATAAGGTGTGATACCAAATAATTATCGAAAGGAAGTACCCCTATGTCAAAACGCTATGAAAGACTTATGAAATGCTATGAATGCTTTAAGGCAAAGGTTGACTTTACCCCGAAAATTGCTCTTATCCTGGGGTCGGGTCTGGGCGACTACGCCGACGGCATCGACATCAGAGCCACCCTTGATTATAAGGATATCGAGGGCTTTCCCGTTTCCACCGCCCCCGGTCATAAGGGACGGTTCGTGTTCGGCTATGTGGGCGAGGTGCCCGTGGTGGTAATGCAGGGCAGAGTCCACTACTATGAAGGCTATCCCATGGAGGACGTGGTGCTCCCCGTAAGGCTTATGAAGCTCATGGGAGCAGAGGTGCTCTTTGTCACCAATGCGGCAGGGGGCGTTAACTGGCACTTTGAGTGCGGCGATTTTATGCTCATAAACGACCAGATATGTATGGCTCCCTCCCCACTTATCGGTGAAAACCTTGACGAGCTGGGTCCCCGTTTCCCCGATATGAGCGAGATATACAGCAAGAAGCTTCGCGATATCGTGAAAAAGACCGCAAGAGAGCTTGATGTACCTCTCAGAGAGGGCGTTTACATTCAGCTCACAGGTCCAAATTACGAGTCCCCTTCGGAAGTGAGAATGGTGAGAACTCTTGGCGCAGACGCCGTGGGAATGTCCACCGCCTGCGAAGCCATTGCCGCAAATCACATGGGAATGAAAACAGTGGGAATTTCCTGCATATCAAACCTTGCCTGCGGAGTATCCAACCGTCCCCTTTCCCATGCCGAGGTGCAGGAAACTGCCGACAGGGTGGCACCCCTGTTCAAGAAGCTCATAACCGCCTCGGTGCAGAACATCGCAAAGGAGCTGTGATATGATAAGAGAGGCAGACTATTCCGACCTTGAGGGGCTGTTGGAGCTTTACACCTATCTCCACGGCGATCCCATACCCGAAAAGAATGACGAGCTTGCCTGCTTGTGGGACAGGATAATGAGCGACAAGGACCATCACATCATAGTCGCCGAGGAGGACGGTATTATCGCTTCCTCCTGCGTATGCGTGATAATTCCCAACCTCACCCACGGTCAGCAGCCCTATGCATTCGCAGAAAATGTTGTCACCCGTCCCGAGTACCGCAAAAAGGGGCTTGCCACAGCCTGCCTTGACTTCGCAAAGAATATTGCCGAAAAAGAGGGCTGCTACAAGATAATGCTCCTGACAGGCTCAAAGGAGGAAAGCACTCTCAGATTTTACGAGCGTGCAGGCTTTAACCGCAACGACAAGACCGCTTTTATCAGATGGATATGACGGACGTGTAAAGTATTTCCATATTAAAGAGTGTCATTTTGTGCAAAAGCGATATTTCGCATTTACCCTCTTGAAAAATGCGAAGTACCGTGCTATAATACTATTGTATTGTATCCGAAGTTGTATTGTATCCCGAAAGGGAATAATAACAAGGAGGATCTTAATTATGCGTGAAAAAACAAGAGCAATTGTGGGAACAGGTATTCTCACCGCCATTGTGGTGGTCCTGCAGGCATTGGCTATCGGCATCAAGTTCGGACCATTCTGCGTAACTTTCGTGCTTATTCCAATAGTAGTCGGAGCGGCGCTGTACGGATATAAGTCGGGTGCGTGGCTGGGCTTTGTGTTCGGAGCAGTAGTTCTCTGCACCGACGCTGCCGCATTTATGGCGATAAACGCTGCGGGAACTGTCATTACAGTACTGCTCAAGGGAATCTTAGCAGGTCTGGGAGCAGGACTTGTCTACAAGCTCCTTGAGAACAAAAACCGCATTGCTGCGGTAATTGCCGCCGCTGTGGTCTGCCCCGTTATCAATACGGGCGTGTTCCTCTTAGGCTGCGTTGTGTTTTTCCTCGATACCATTACGGAGTGGGCTCAGGGCGCAGGCTTTGCCTCTGTGGGAGCTTACCTTATTTTCGGAATGGTTGGACTCAACTTCCTCGTTGAAATGGTAAGCAACATTCTGCTCAGCTCTGTTATCGTGAAGGTGCTTAACATCATCAAGAAGCCCAAAAAGCCTGCGGTGGCTGCATAAACCGCATTTTTCCAGGGGAGAAGCGCATTGCTCTCCACCGACATTTTTCAAAAAAATCATTGCGTGATACAATACATAGAGCATTAAAGCCGCAGGCTGTTACCTGCGGCTTTATACTGTTTGACGAATGTTAAATAAAATTGCAGAAATATTCATAAATAAAAATGGCAAAACCTGTTGACGGGATCCCCCTTTATATAATATAATTAAATAATAAGCTTGAATTTTATCGGCGTAAATAAACGATTACATAAATGGAAGTGAAAAACTTGAGCAACAATAAAAAGAAGAAAAAGAAGGCTGCTCCCGCTCCTGCGGCACCCGAGACCGCGGCTGCAAATGCTGCTTCGGAAAATGGGGAGGACGAGGCAAATATCCCCGTCCAGAGCTTCAGCGAGATGATGGCTTTCTCAGATGATGATATGGGCGATGACGAGCCTGCACCCAAGGCAGAGGAGAAGTCTGCACCCAAGACGGAGGAAAAGCCTGCACCCAAGGCAGAGGAAAAGCCTGCTCCAAAGACAGAGGAAAAGCCTGCTCCCAAGGCGGAAAATAAGCAGATAATGACTGCCGAGGAGACCCTTTCATCAGGTCCTATGATATCCGAAGCGGAGGCTGCCCGCAGAGCAAGAGCCGAGGACGCTCTTGACCGAGACCTTGCCGCCGCAAGAAAGAAGAAGCTCCAGGAAGAAGCCTACAACAAGCATCAGCGCGATATGGAAATGCAGAAGGAGGCTGAGCGCCTCAGTCGGGCTGAGCAGGCAAGGCAGCGGCAGGACAACGTTCAGGAGATGGCGAAAAAGCGTGCCGAGCTTAAAGCCGCTCAGGAGGCGATCGCCGCTTCCGAGGCAAAGGCAGCCGCAAACTCCGCTGCCGAAGCGGCACGGCGCAAGCATAATGCCAACAAGCGCTTTAACCGTGCTATCCTTTCCATGAAGGCGGGCAAGGCTGTGCTGGTGATAGTGATACTTCTCATTCTCGCCTATGCGGGTGCGTTCATCTATGTGGGCGCAAAGAATGACGAGTTCTATACCGACCTTGAGACCAAGCTGAACAGCCGCAGCCAGATAGTATCAAACGAGAATGACAGCTACGAGGTGCCCGAAATAAGCCCTCTTACCGCCGAGCAGAAGGACGATCTGGGGCTTTACCGCTTCCTTGCGGACTCCGATATGGACGGACTTCCCGATGAATACGAGATAAGGGAGTCACACACCGATCCCCTCAATGCCGACTGCGACGGAGACGGCGTTCTTGACGGCAGAGAGGTGAGAGCGGAGCTTGACCCCAATAACCCCTGCACCGACGGCTCCACCCCCGACGGAGAGGTCATAAGGGACATCACCGTTTCCGAAAGAAGCGTGGCGGCTAAGATAACGGGTATTCCCAATACAGCCTACACCTCCCTTTCAAAGCTTGCAAACAACAGTATCCAGGGCACTCCCGGACTTGTGGGTTATGCCTACGAGTTCTACACCGACAAGAATTTTGACAGCTGTACCATGACCTTTTCCTACAGCGAAAAGGAAATTGTTGAGGGCGGAGTGACCGAGAGCGCACTTTCGGTATACCGCTTTGACGAGGACAAGCTTCTGTTTGAAAAGCTTGCCAGCACCCTTGACGCAAAGGGCAATACCGTCAGCGCCGAGATAACCGAAAGCGGCGTTTACGCTGTATGCGACGCGTCCGTGCTTATGCAGAAGGGATCTACCAATATTTTCTTCCTTATTGACAATTCGGGCTCTATGTATCCCGAGGAGCTGTGCGCCAATTCCGAGGAGAATGACGTTGAGTTCAAGCGCCTTGACTTTGCGGTAAATCTCATCGATATGCTGGGCAATGAAGCAAATTACGGCGCAGGCGAATTTTCCGGCGGCTATGCTCAGATAACTCCCATTTCAAACGATTCCGATGCGGTCAAGAAGCAGATATCCGATATCAGGAACAAGCATCAGGTATTTTCGGGCACCGAGATAGCAGGAGCCATAAAGAGCGCTGTGGCAGAGTTCGGCAGCGTTCGTCCCAGCGATAAGAACTACATAATCCTGCTCACCGACGGTATGCCCTCAAATTATGACGCAGCCGCAGAAAAGCAGGCTGTTGAGCTGGCTAAGAGCAGCGGCATCACCGTATTCACCATCGGTCTGGGCAAAAAGATAGACACCGAGTACCTTTTCAACATCGCCGAGGATACAAACGGTCAGTTCTTCCAGGCGTCAAACGCCGACGCTCTGGAAAATATCTACGATAAGATACAGAGCTTTATGTCCTACAATCAGGTGACTATCGAGGAGGAGAGCGGCAGAAAGGGCTATATCGTTGCCGATTCGGGCTTTAACGTTCTCAAGGACGGCATCGGCTACAGCAATTTCCGCTCCGACTTTGCGCCGAGCGGCACCGATAAGGGCATTGCAGGACTTATCAGAGCCTACTACACCGGCGAGCTGAGCCTTGCGGAAAAGGGCTTTACCACTATAGACGGCAAGACCGTTGAGGGCTATGACATCAGCGGCGTCCAGAGCTTTACGGACAGCAGGACCGACCTTTCCAACGTCAAGATGGATATCCTTGACTCCTACACCGAGTATCTTGCCCTTCCCAACAAGTGGGATTTCCGTAAGATAAGAAACGGCGTGCTGGGCTACAGCGAGGAGACAAGAGACTTTATCGACAGCCATATGATGAAGGTCATCACTGCCGATTTCAGCTTCAAGGCTCCCGAGTCCGACTCTCTGACGGAATTCCTGAGAACTATTACATTCAACAAGCTCAAGGGCTTTGATTCCTATGAAAGCGTCCTTATCGACAGCACTATGTGTCAGGGCGACGACCTTGCCGTTATGAATATGCTCAGATGGTTTGACGCATATCCCCGGTCGGGAAAATGCACGGTATACGACTTCGGATATCAGGGCGACATGGCTCTTGACGAGCTTGTGAACGAGCTAACCACAGGAAGCCCTGCGGTCATCGTTTACGGCGGAACGGCTATGAATGCAGTGCGCATCGTCCGTGACGCAAAGTCCCCGAACCTGTTTGTTATAGACGCATATGACTGCAACTCTCCCGAGCGCAGCACAAGGATAAGTCTTCTCAGAACTCCCATTTATGACGGAAGCGGCGTTACTTCATATCAGTATTCCGCTTCAAGAGGAAGCGAACCCGAATCGCTGCAGATAATCGTGTCCGAGTAATTATCCCCCGTATTTCTCCGTTTGTGGGAAATGCGGGGATCTTTATTGTGCAGTATGATAAATCGGGACCTGTTTTTACGGCGGCTTATTGATAAAATCAACGGAAGTGAGGTCTATGATATCAAAATTTAAAAAAATATGTAGACATAAGGCGCAGGTTATGGTATAATATAAAGTATCTATGAAATTGCCCGATCTATGGGCAGCTGAAAGGATTGGTCAAATAAAAATGTCAAAGCTTAATATAAAGAAGATCGCAGCGCTGAGTTGTGCGGCAGCAATGCTGGGCTCTCTTACCGCCTGCGGAGAGAAAACCACCTGGGGTGCTGTTATTGACGGCGTTCAGATACCCGCAGGCGTGTTCATCTACTACCTTGAGACCGCTCATTACGAGGCACAGCAGAAGCTTTCCGAGCAGCAGGCTGCCGAAACAACTGCTGACCTGAGCCCCGAGGGCGCAGCTGCTCAGTCCTCCGAGACAGTTACCCTGCCCCTCTTCTCTTCACAGATAGACGGAGTTGATGCAAAGCAGTGGATATATGACGAGGCTACCAAGTCTATGCAGGAATATGCCGCTGTGGAGGCAAAATTTGACGAGTACGGACTTACCCTCAGCGATGAGGACAAGGAGACCGCTCAGGTATATCTGGACCAGATGTGGGAATATGCAGGAGAGTATTACACCTCTATGGGTATCAGCGAAAATTCCTACAAGTCCATCTTCCTTAATTCCTCCAAGAAGCAGAAGCTGTTTGAGACGATTTATTCCGAGGGCGGCGAGAGAGCCGTTTCCGATGACGAGATAAAGACTTATCTTGACGAGAATTACGCTCTTATCAATTACATTGAGGTTGAACTGAGGGACGGCGAGGGCAATCTTCTCAAGTCTGACGGCAAGGCTGAGCGTATGGAAATGCTGAACAGCTACATCGAGCGTTATAAGAACGGCGAGGATTTCGACGAGCTTAATGCAGAGTATGTGACATATTACGATAACCTCAAGAAGGCTGCCGAAGAAGCTGCCGCTGCCGAAGAAGCTGCCGCTGCCGAGGAGGCAGCAAATGCGGAGACTGCTCCCGAGGAAACTGCCGAAGTTGCCCAGTCTCCCGCTGAGGCTCCTCTTGCAGGTGAGGGAGACGAGCTTATTGACAGCGACGAGGAAGCTCCCGAAGAGGCCATGGCTCCCGCCGAGGAGACAGAAGCAGAGGAGACTGCTGCTCCCGAAGCTGAGGAAACTGCTGCCGAAACAACCGAAGCAGCCGCAGAGGAAACCGCCGCTGCCGAAAGCGAGACTGTTGCCATTGACGACCAGAGCGTTACCATCGGTGCGGTAAGCTCCAATAAGACCGCTATCGAAAAGGCTGATATGACTGTTCCCTGCCCCGAGGTGGCAGAGAAGGTGTTCGGCAGTATGAACAAGGGCGACCTTGAGATAGTGGAGACTGCCGACGGCGAGCATTACTATCTTGTTCTGAAGCTTGATATCCTTGAGGAAGAGGATTATTTCACCTCCGCAAGAGACTCTCTCCTTTCCGAGATGAAGTTTGACGAGTTCGAGGATATGATCGCCCAGTGGACTACAGCTCAGAGCGTTTCCAAGAACGATGCCGCATACAAGAGATACGACCCCGAGAAGATGTTCTCCGAGTAATATGTGATATATAAGTCCGCAGAGAAGCGATTTTCTGCGGACTTTTTTTATCGTAAAGCGGGAGTAAAATCTTTCATAAAATACTTGAAAATTTTCCCGTATCGTGGTATTATATTATATAATACTATTAGCTACTGAAAAGCGCGGGGAAAGGACGGTCATATTTATGCATGATTTTGTATATCATAATACTACGAAGATCATTTTCGGAAAAAGCTCAATGGATAATATCGGCAGGGAAGCCGCACTTTACGGCAAGGTCATGCTTGTTTTCGGCGGCGGCTCCGTAAGGGAGAACGGCGTTTATGACAAGACCATAGCGTCTCTCAAGGAAAGCGGCGTGGAATACTGCCAGCTATGGGGCGTAAAGCCCAATCCCAGGATAAGCAAGGTCAGAGAGGGCGTAGAGATGGCGCGAAATGAGGGAGTTTCCCTTATCCTTGCGGTGGGCGGCGGCAGCGTTATCGACACAGCCAAGGCGATCGCAGCAGGAGTTCCCTATGATGGGGATCCATGGGATTTTTACGGCAGCGCAAAGGCTCCCGAGATCGCACTTCCCGTGGGAGTTGTCCTCACTATCCCTGCAGCAGGCTCCGAATGTTCCATGTCCTCGGTCATAAGCAATGAGGAAACAGGAGAAAAGCTGGGCTGTACAGCCGAATGCTTCCTTCCCCGTTTTGCGGTGATGGACCCCGAAAATACATATACTCTCCCCGCTTATCAGACTGCCTGCGGTGCGGCTGATATGCTGGCTCATCTGATGGAGAGATACTTTGTGAAGACCGAGTGCTGCGACCTTACCGACAGGCTTATCGAGGGCGCCGCTCAGACTGTCATTGAGTTTGCACCTAAGGCTCTTGCAGACCCGGAAAATTACGATGTCCGCGCTGAGCTTATGTGGACGGGCTGTATCGCCCACTGCGACATTCTCGACCGCGGCAGGGGAGAGAACGGCAGAGGCGGCGACTGGGCTTCCCATCAGCTTGAACACCAGCTTTCCGCATTTTACGATATCGCCCACGGAGCAGGACTGGCGGTTATCTTCCCCGCCTGGCTGAAATTCGTTTCGGCAAAGGACCCCTCAAAGCCTGCGCAGTTCGGCAGACGCGTGTTCGGCATTTCGGGACTGTCAGACGGCGATACCGCACAGAAAATGATAGCTTCCCTGGAGGATCTCTTCCGTTCCCTGTCTCTCCCCGTCAGACTGTCGGAAATAGGTATCGGCAGGGATAATTTTGAGGAGATGGCAAAAAGAGCCGTTGAGTCAAAGCGAGGAAAGCTGGGCTCATACGTAAGGCTCACCCCCGAGGACGTTCGGGAAATATACACCCTTGCGGAATAATTCTGCTTCTGCGGGAAAAGATCATACCGGAAATATGGGAATATGAGAGCATTTTTTTGTGAAAAAACGGCGTTTGGCTGTTTCATTTCAATTTCAGTTTGCTTTCACATAATTTACACATTGGCAGGGTATTATATAATCGTACTCAGAAATGAGTATGAATTTCATTTCAAGCTTTTATCAGGACTGTGTTTACCCCTCACAGCCTTATAAAAGAACCCCCTAATTTTTGCCCGCCGAGGTTTTACCCCGACTTCGGCGGGAATCCCCCATAATCCTATATCATGATCTTGCCCCCGCAGCTCCACAGCTCGGGGGCGCCTTTTTTGGCGGGTCGGCGGGGGTCGCCCCGCGGCGAGACCGCGCTGTTAATTTATGGGAACTGTAAAGAACATTCCGCGCCGTATAGTTTTATAGGGAAAATATACCACCAAAGCAACTCAAAAGTAACTATAGCAAGACACAGAAACAGACTGACAAAAGGAGGCGAGTGCAAAGCTTGAAGAGTTAGGAAGGAACCCGCAGGCAGGCTTGCCGCCTGTCAAGGGTGAGTGACGACACTATTCAAGCTTTGAACCGCCGAACTTGGCAGGATATTTTTGTGGATCGCTATAAGGTTACCGAGCCGCAAATTAGAAAATTTTGCAATACTTACGGGCGAATATGCGGCGGGTCGTCACCCGCCGCCGCGGGGCACCCCCCACCGCAGAAAGGTTTGATAATTTTTTATGGAATATGTCGCGATAATTGTTCTGCTTGCACTTTCGGCTTTTTTCTCGTCAGCGGAAACAGCCTTTTCCTCAGTAAATAAGATACGTCTCAAGCACGAGGCGGCGGAGGGCAATAAAAAAGCAGAGAGGGCACTCAGGATTGCCGAGAACTATGACAAAACCATAACCACTATACTTGTGGGCAACAATATAGTTAACATATTCTCAGCATCACTTGCCACACTAATATGCACCACCCTCTTTGCTGAAAAATACGGAACGGGAACTGCGGCAGCCATTTCCACCGTCGCAATGACCCTGCTGGTGCTGATATTCGGCGAGATACTGCCCAAGAGCCTTGCAAAGCAGCACGCCGACAGTATGGCGCTTGCCATATGCGGTATACTCAAGTTCTTTATAGTGATACTGACGCCTGTGACAGTGGTATTCGGCGCGCTGCAGAAGCTTGCGTCAAAGCTTTTCGGAAAGGGCAGCGGCGCCCCCTCGGTCACTGAGGACGAGCTGAAATATATAATCGACGAGATCGAGGAGGAGGGCGTGCTGGAGGAGCAGGAAAGCGACCTTGTGCGCTCAGCGCTTGAGTTTGACGATAAGAGCATATCCGAGGTCCTTATCCCGAGAGTCCGCATAACCGCTGTTGAGAGGCATGACAGCATTGACCATATCCGTGAGGTGTTTTTTGCCGAGCAGTATTCACGTATGCCCGTTTATGAGAAAAATATCGATAATATCATCGGCTTTATCCACGAGCGCGACTTTTTCAAAATGACCGTCAGCGGAGAAAGGTCGGACGGCATCGAGAGCATAATCCACGAGCTTATCTATATAACCGAATTTGCCACCGTTTCGGAGGTCCTCGCCCGTATGCAGAAGGAAAAGATACATATGGCGATAATCAAGGACCAGTACGGCGGTACCTACGGAATGGTAACCATGGAGGACCTTATCGAGGAGCTCCTGGGCGATATTTACGACGAGACGGACGAGGAGGAGCATTCCTGCGTAAAGCTCGGGGATAATGTCTACGAGTGCGCCGCTGAGCTTAATGTAAGCGATTTTGAGGAATATGCGGAGCTCCCCGAAAATTCCATCGAGACCGAAAGCTACACTATGGGCGGCTGGGCAATGGAAATTTTCGGACGGATACCCGTTCCCGGAGATATTACAAGAAGCGGCAGGTTTGTTATTGATGTGCTTGAGGCTGAGGATAACAGGATCATACGCCTTAAAGTCACCGTTGACGATAAAGCTCCCGATGATGAATAATTGGTTATTAGTATGAATTTACCGTACCGCAGACAAAAATGCGGTACGGCTTTTTTGTGCAAAAAACGGCTTCGGAATTTCTTCCGAAGCCGTTTGTCATATTAAGCTTAATGTTACTTCTCGTACTTGCTGCCGTCGTACTTTCTTCTTGTGGCAAATGCCAGAACAGCTGCGGAAGCAACTGCTGCGAAAGCAGCTATATGGAGAGGTGTGCGGTTTTCGCCGGTCTTGGGGTTGGAAATTTCGGAATCGGTAAGAGGAACATCGGGATCCTCTACATCAATGAAATCTCCCAGAGGAACATCGGGTTCATCTACTTCGATATAATCGCCCAGAGGAACATCGGACTCGGAAACCTCAACATAAGGAACAGTTGCAGAATCGGATTCATCGGGAGTCTCGGGAGCATCGGAAGTCTCGGGAACATCGGGTGTTACAGGAGCATCGGGTGTTACAGGAGCATCGGGTGTTACAGGAGCATCGGGTGTCACGGGAACATCGGGAGTCTCGGGAACATCGGGAGTCTCGGGAACATCGGGAGTCTC